>BAABWY010000006.1 GCA_040367435.1 Hyphomicrobiales bacterium 4NK60-0047b
CACGTTTATAAACGTAAACTTTCCCACCCAAAATTCTGTGTTTTTCACTTTCCATCAGCTAATACCACGATTTTCAAAGAGTGTGTAAATGTGTGTATGAAGTGTGTAAGTGTATCAGAGGATTTTTCGGAGAGCAAATTTATGTAAAGCTATTGTTTTTATTAGGTTTTTTGGTTGCGGGGGACTGCAACCAGAGCGACCTACTTGGTCAAAGAAAAGAAAAAACTCAAAGAAAACAACACCCAAGAGACGTCTTCAATAATTTGTTTCACTCAAATAATATGGAAATCGTCACAGAGCATCCGACCTATAGGTTTGAGAAGTAACCCCTACTTAAACTAGGGCAATGCTTGTCGAGACATTGTATGCGTAAAGGAACTACAATGTCTGAAAAGAAAATTCCGTTCTCTCTTCGACTTTCAATTGAAGAACATAAGACTTTAAAAGAAGCGGCTGGCCAGCAGTCAATGGCTCAATATGCTCGTATCCGATTATTTGGCGAGGGCGTTAAACTAAGAAAAAAACGTGGCCTCAAACCCATCGAAGATCGTGAGGCATTAGGTCGTGTTCTTGGCAGGTTGGGTACTTCTAATATCAGTCAAAATTTAGCAATCCTCGCTGAAGCAGCAGAGGCCGGCTGTTTGCATATTGACGCCAAAACTCTAATGGAAATCTCACAAGCTTGCTCAGAGATCAAAGCCATGCGGAGCGAGCTTATGCAAGCGCTTGGCTTGAAAGTTAAGAAGTCTCCCGTAGTTCTATCTCATAGCTTTCTGGAAGCTGCTGAATAAATGATATTAAAAGGATCACAAAGAGGTGGGGCAAGACAGCTTATTATCCACTTAAACAATGTGGATGATAACGAACATGTTGAGTTGCATGAAGTGCGGGGATTTATCGGTAATACGCTTGAAGAGGCGTTAATGGAAAGCTATGCAATTTCAAAAGGAACGAATTGCACTCAACATATGTTCTCACTGAGCTTAAGCCCTCCTCCAAGTGAAGACGTACCGGTTTCTGTGTTTGAAGATACGTTGAAGCGTATTGAGATCAGCATGAGGTTGACCGGTCAGCCTCGCGTGGTCGTCTTTCATGAAAAAGAAGGCCGGCGTCATGCTCATTGCGTGTGGTCAAGAATAGACGTTGAGACCATGACTGCAGTCAATCTGTCATTTTTCAAAAAGAAACTAAAACAGATTTCCCGAGAACTGTTTATCGAGCAAAATTGGAAAATGCCAAAAGGCTTGATGAACGCAAAGGAGCGCACCTCCAATCAATTCACCTTGGATGAAATGCACCAATCTAAAAGAACCAAACGAGATCCAAACGAATTAAAGACCATATTCCAAGAGAGTTGGGCAATATCCGATAGCCAGCAATCTTTTGAAAACGCATTAAAAGAACAGGGGTTCTTGCTTGCAAGAGGAGATCGCCGGAATTATGTAACTGTAGGTTTTCAAGGGGAAGTCTATTCTTTGTCGCGAATGACAGGGGTTAAAACAAAAGTTTTAGAGGAGCGTCTTTGTGATCCATCACAATTGCCGGACGTTGAAACGAGACGATTTGAAATCGCACGTGACTATAAAAACGCTACGGATAAAAACATAAAGGCAGCCTTAAAGAACAAAGAGGATCAGCAAAAAATCCTTGAGATCAAACGCAAGGAAATGCTCTCCCGGCACAAACAACAACGCAGGAAATTAAGAGCAGCACAAAATCAACGCCTTACTTTAGAAAGACAAACAAGAGCCAACAAATTCGCACGCGGCCTGCGAGGGTTGTTTGAAAGATTAAGTGGTAGGTATGCTCAATTAGTAAAAGAAGCAAAGCTTGAAGATAAAAAATCGCTACGGCGCGATTTAAAAGAGTTTCAATCATTGATTGCTGAGCAGCTTAAAGAACGCAGGCGACTGCAAATCTTTATCCAAAGCCATCGCAAACAGAGTTTTGAAGCGGTCAACTCATCTTATATCTTATCATCAAGGCAAGAAGCTCTAGACAGTGAACTTGTTCGAAAGATCAGAAATAAACCAGAATTAATCTTATCGAGATTAACCGAGAAAAACAGCGTTTTTACCAAAAGAGATATAATGAAAGAAGTAGACGCTTATTTTCCATCTGATGCAGAAAAATATGAGGCGATAGAACGCATTCTATCATCGAGCGAACTTGTCAGTTTGAGAGCCCAGAACAAGCAAAATCAAAGATACTCCTATTATTCCACTAAAGATATGATTTGCCTTGAAGAAAGCTTATTGAAGAACAGTGTGAATATGGTCCGCTCAAATAGTTTTAGGATTTCCAAAAAATATATCCAGGCAGCTATTGAAAAAGAAAATCAAACCTTGAAAACAGTAGCCGGCGTTACTCTAAGCAATGAACAAAAACAAGCTATTAAACATATTACAGGTAATGAACAAATCTCATGCGTGATAGGTGTCGCCGGGGCTGGAAAAAGCACCATGTTGGCAGCCGCGCGCCAAGCCTGGGAGAACGCCGGGCATCGCGTTTTAGGAGCAGCACTGGCCGGAAAGGCTGCAAAAGAGCTAGAACAATCCTCCGGCATAAAATCGAGAACCTTAGCCTCTTATGAATTCGTCTGGGACAAGAACAGTCATGAATTACAAAAGGGCGATATTCTTGTCATTGATGAAGCGGGAATGATCTCTTCAAAACAAATGGCAAGATTTATCAATGAGGCCAAAGAGAGAGGCACGAAAATTTGCCTTGTCGGTGATCCTCAGCAATTACAGCCCATAAACGCTGGGGCACCATTCCGGAATATCTCAGAAAAAGTCGGATGTGCAGTTTTAGAAAATGTCCACCGTCAGAAACAGGTGTGGCAGCAAGAAGCCTCTATGGAATTTGCTAAAGGGAATATTGAAAGTGCTCTAAAAGCTTATCAAGCTCATGGAGCAATAGGTTTTCATGAAAACAATGATTTAGCGATTTTAAACCTTGCTCATGATTATATGGCTGATTGTTTAACCACTACCAAAGAGACAACATGCTTGGCTCTTGCTCATCGCCGGGCAGATGTGAAGGCCTTAAATGAAACAATCCGAGAGATGCGCAAAAATAGTGGCGAGCTGATGGGTGAAAAATTCTACAAAACCGAACATGGGAATAAAGCATTCGCTGTTGGTGATCGTCTTCTGTTCACAAAAAATGATAACACACTCGGAGTAAAAAATGGCAGCCTGGGCACGATTATAAAAACAAAGAAGAACAGTCTCACCATTGCACTTAATAATGAGAAAAAGTCTGAGCCACCTTTGAAGGTGAGCATTCATATGAATGACTATAATTCTGTGACATACGGGTATGCACAAACCATACATAAGTCACAAGGTGCAACGGTCGATAACTGTTACATTCTAGCTTCCCGAACACTCGACCGTCAGTTAAGTTATGTGTCATTTACACGGCATAAGAATAACGTAAAGCTCTATGTTGATAGAGAAGAATTCAATAGCTTTGAAAGTCTTTGCAAAACTATGAGCAGAGATGGACAAAAGTTGTCTACATTAGATCTAGAGAAAAAGTTTACGCAAGAAACTGACATTTACCATTCAAATAATGTCGAGATGAAACTGTGAGTTTTTCACAGATCAGACTAAATAAATAGGCATGCAAGGGTAAGCGCGAGGAATATCTTCGCGCTTACCTGATTAAGTAAAGGGGGGAGTATATCTTGAAACCGTTTTGATTTTACTTCTTAACAAAACGCGCTTGAAGAACGTCACCATGACTGTCCTTGCCAGTGACAACCACTTTACTTCCCTTAGACAAAGGCGCCTCAAGTTTTGCTTTCAGAGTGCTACCTTCTGAAATTAGGTTATGAATTTTCGTTCCCGCTTCAGTTTGTATTATAGCTTTGAACTTAGCACCTGTCATATCGAGAGGTTTACCATCAACAGTCATGTAAAAGAGAATTTCTTGATCTTTGAGAACCATCTCTATGCCGTGGTGGTTTGCATCTTCAAAAAATTGACCACCATGCGCTGGGCCGTGATCGTCATGGCCACTTTTGGAAGATTTATGTTTATCTTGATCATGTTTGCTATGGTCATGCTTATGGTCGTGTTTATCTTCGGCTAGCGCACTTGGTGTAAATGAAGTGAGTAAACCGAATGATAAAAGTGTAAAAAAAACTAAGTTTTTCATTATTTTATGCTCCTGAGATTGAATTGAAAATTAATAGGCCTCAATGGGCTTTGAGGTTTGGATCGGCGAGGCATCATGAGCTGCAATGAGCCGCTCTAGAGATTTCTGGCCAAATTTAAAAAACAGAAGAGGTGTGAGAACAGCATCAATTAAAGTCGCTGAGATAAGGCCACCAAAGATTGTCACGGCTAGTGGATGTAAGATTTCTCGTCCGGGCTCATCTGCTGCAATAATCAGAGGGATAAGGGCAACCCCGGCGGATAAAGCCGTCATTAGCACAGGGGTTAGTCGTTCGAGAGAACCACGCACAATGAGCTCACGCCCAAATGTCTCATTTTCATATAAAGCAAGATTAATATAGTGGCTGATTTTAAGAATGCCATTTCGAGCCGTAATACCTGCGAGTGTAATAAAGCCGATTAAACTGGCAACAGAAAAAGGAAGATCTGCTATCCATAAAGCGGTCACACTGCCGATAAGTCCGAGTGGTATAGCTGTCAAGACGATGCCTGCCAAAACAGCAGATTGGTATCGACTGTAAATGACTAGAAAAATAAGGGCTAAAGATAAAATGGATAATAACCCTATAGTTTTTGTAGCTTCTTCTTGCGCCTGAAATTGCCCTTCAAGTCTTATGACATACCCTGCAGGCAGTTTGGTTTCTTCAATTAGGCGACGTATATCAGCAACGATTGCAGCCATGTCACGCTTACCATCACCGTTAGCAGAAACGACAATCCTGCGTTGCTGGTTTTCTCGTAAAATTTGGTTAGGGCCTTCGACTTCTTGCACTTTACCCAGTCGCTTTAACGGCACATACCCGATAGGTGTTGAAACCAATGCTTCACCAAGCCCGGTGGTAGAACGATCTTGATCAGCAAGGCGAACAACGACATCGAACCGTTTATTACCATCAATAATCTGAGAGACCGTTCGTCCATTCGTCATATCAGCGAGTGTCTTGGTCAATTCAGAAGGATTGACACCATAAAGAGCAGCTCTCTCATAATCTGGTACGACTTGCAGTTGGGGTATGAGCACTTGTTTTTCTGTTTGCACATCAACAAGTCCTGCAACAGTGCCAAGTCGGTTCTGTATTTGTGCTGCAAGTGTGCGTAACCGGTCTAAATCTTCTCCAAAAATTTTCAAAGCGATTTGGGCTCTCACACCGGACAGCATGTGATCTAGTCGGTGACTAATCGGTTGACCAATGCCGATACCCGCCGGAAGCACTGACAGTGTTTCGCGAATATCAGAATAAATATCCTCCCGCTTTCGATCCGATCTTTTTAAGTCAATATCAATTTCGGTGACATGAATACCTTCTGCATGTTCATCAAGTTCTGCACGGCCTGTTCTACGACCAACAGATTTTACTTCAGGAACATTCATTACAAGCTTTTCAGCTATTGACCCTAACCTATCAGATTCAGCAAGAGAGATGCCGGGGTTATAAACAACAGATACCAATATTGTGCCTTCATTAAATGAAGGAAGGAAAGACCTTGGTAGCTGTGTTGCAAAAAGTGTAGCGGCAAAAATTCCGCCAACAATAGAAATAATAACAACGGTTGGCCAGCGAAATGTCCAATCAAGTAAGCGCTCATTGCCGGCTTTTAGAATACGAACCAGTCGAGTATCTTGCTCTTCATGGTTAGGCGTTTTAAGCAAATAATGACAAAGAACAGGTGTCAAGGTAATCGATGTTATTAAGCTGGCTAAGATCGCAACGATATAAGCTAATCCAAGGGGGCGAAAAAGTTGCCCTTCAAGGCCTGTCATCGCAAAAAGCGGTACAAATACCAAGACGACAATCGCTGTTGCATAAACGATTGAAGAGCGAACTTCATGACTGGCATTTAACACAACGGTCAATTTAGATTGAGGGCGATCCGATTTTGCATTTAGTCGTAACCGCCGGAGAACATTTTCAACGCCTACAACGGCATCATCAACAAGTTCCCCGATCGCAATAGCAAGCCCTCCAAGCGTCATGGTATTAATTGACAAACCGAATGCATAAAACACAAGAATAGTAATGAAAATAGACATTGGGATCGCTGTAAGCGATATGAATGTAGCTCGCCAGTTCAACAAGAAAAGAATGAGAATGAAAGAAACCACAATAGCCGCTTCAATAAGCACCTGCTTTACATTCTCAATCGATGTTTCAATGAATGTGGCTTGCCTGAATTGAATACGATTTGCCACAACCCCTGCTGGCATAGTTCGTTGAATTTTATCAAGTTGAGCTTCTACTTCTTTAGTGATTGTAATCGTGTCTGCTTGCGGCTGTTTTTGGATGCCAATAATAACGGCTTTTTCACCCATAAACCCGGCGTCTCCTCGTTTAACGCGAGGGGCAAAGTCGACGGATGCCACTTGCCGTAATAAGATCGATTGCTGACCGCGAACCACGACGGTAAGATTGCGTAAATCCTTTAGCCGGGTTGTTCTTCCAATGTTACGGATAAGATATTCTCTCGCATGTTGATCTATAAATCCACCACCGGCATTTGTACCAAACTGTGATAACGCATCTTCGATCATATTGGGTGTAATCTGAAGTCGTTGCATGGCGATTAGGTCTGGACTTACTCGGTATTGCCGCACCTCTCCGCCGATAGGGATAACTTGGGCAACGCCTGGCACAGTGAGCAATTGTGGCCTGATGACAAAGTCAGCGGTTTCTCGAAGTTCCATAGCACTGACGGATTTTCCCGTTATAGCGACCAACATTATCTCCCCCATAATAGATGAGATAGGGCCCATATGGGGTTGAACATTGGCTGGGAGTTGTTCTCTTGCGGTTGCCAAACGCTCAGCAACCAACTGTCGATTACGATAAACATCCGTGCCCCATTCAAACTCTATATAAACAATAGACAAGCCAACACTTGAGACTGATCGAAGACGGATTATACCTGGCATACCATTTAGAGCGGTCTCTAATGGGTATGTAATTAGCTGTTCAACTTCTTGTGGTGCAAAACCTTCCGCTTCGGTCAAAAGTGTGACCGTGGGACGATTTAGATCTGGAAACACATCAACCGGTAAGCGTGGCAAGACGTATGCTCCATAGGCTGCAAGAAGCAGGGAGGCGACCAACACAAACATTCTTTGGCTCAAACTAAGTGCAACAAGTGCTTTAAACATATTATGCCCTCTTATCTTATCTGGTTAACAAGTGGGGCGCCCTTGACAATAATTTGGTCGCCGGCTTTAAGACCTGAAGTCACATAAACGCGTTCACCATCAAGATCTTTAATTCGCACCGCTACTGGCATGTAGCGCTCTGGTTCAAGCCGTTTAAATGTTACAAATTGTCCATTTGGAGCCTGTGCAATCGCCCGTCGTGGAATAATAATTCCCTGAACAACATCTCCCTTTTCTACAAGTACTTTTATGGGCGAGCCGATACTTAACTCACTTGTCGGGCTTAGAATACTAAAATGAATAACACTTGCCTGTTGTTGCAAAGCACGACTGCGACCAACCAATTTTAAATCAAAGAACTTACCTTTATCTGTCTTAGCACGTATTTTACCTGTCTCAGGCCTAACCTCGGCGTCATAAGAAATAGCTTCTACCCAAAGGCTCGAAGTATCTACAATACGAAAGAGTGTGTCGGCACGGTTTACAACTTGCCCAACAGCAACGCGCACTTCTGCGATAACACCATTTACAGGAGCAACAAGAACTTCAGGTTCAGAACGTGATTTTTTCAATTGTTTACGACGAGCTAATAACCCTGTGCGTTCAATTTCCAATTCTTGTAAATTCGCACGGCTTGTAATGTTCTTAGAAACAAGTTTTCTTTGACGTGTGATCCTTGCATCCAGTATTGCAATCCGTTGATCGAGTTCTCCTGCAGTCTGGCGAACATCACTGGCGTCAATAGGATCAAAAGACGGTTCGACAGTCGCTAGAATATCTCCTGCTTTCACATTTTTACCTAGAAAAGGCAATCCACCTACAGGAGGTTTCAGTCTCCCAGAAATTGTGCTCTGCACCAGTCCAGACCGGTTCGGATCTACGATCACTCGGCCAATTAATTTATGCACTGCCCTAGCCGTCTGAGGTGATAAAATTTTTGTGCGAACTTCTAAAAGCCGTTGAGTAGGTTTGGGAAGAAATATTTCTCCATCAGGCAATCTCTTGGGAGCATCACCCTGCACTAAAGTTGAACCGGCATCACCATGATCGTGCCCTGGTCCTGCTAATGTTGGTGTGGAATTTATTAGTATTACTAAAAAAGATAAGCCTATTATTACTTTAGCGCTGCTTTTGGCAAACCTACTAAAGAATAGGCCTGCAATGCCCACTAAACTTGCCAGTATGAGCCAGGTTAAAAGTGAACGTGACGCGATTAAACTTGTACCTTCTTCGTTTGAATGGATGTGATCCTCTTCGGGAATTTTAATTGAACCAACCAACAAATCAGTATTTTGACCGTCAACAATGGTGATAATAACTTCATGAGTTCCAGCCTTACTTAAAGATGAAGTTTTGATCTTATAAGTTCCATCCGTTTGTGATTGAGCAACAAGTGTTTTACCGTTTACATCCATTTGTATGACTGCGCTGACCACAGGTGAAGTGTCTTTGACACTGTCAAGATAGACGGTGAGCTCCTGATCTTTTAATATGGCAACGAATTCATATGTTTCAGACACAGCTACTAAGCGCGGACTACTCGGACCAGCTTCCACGGGTTCTGCTGGGCCATGGTCATGCCCGGGACCCGCAAAAGCAGACCCCGTAAATACCCAAAATATCCAGGCAAAAAGCAAAAAGACGAATTTACCCTTTTGATTGGGTAGTAAAAAAATAGACATGAAAAATATCCTCAAAAGTCTTTAAAAAGAGCGCACAAGAATAATGTTCGTGCGTAACAGAGTAACTTAGAGGAAATAGATTGGAGGTCTGAATAAATCGACGGTCTCAAAAGATCGAATATTTTGAGACACTGGCTTTATAAAGCTTTTATTGATCCGATGGATGGTATCTACGGAGCTACCCATTAAAATTGCAGTCAAGCATAGGTGAGCTTCGCATCCAAATTTGCAATCGGTTTTTATGGGTTGCTGATCCTTATCAGAGGTTTCAACATGAGTATCTAGGCAAGGGCTATTTATTTTCGAATGGCAACAATCTTCTAGGTTTGAAGATGTTACAGCTGCACTCGAATGGTCTTGATGATGACTTACTGAATGTTTGTGAGCCAGATCAAATCCGATATGGGCTATGGCGTCAGAGAGCGTAGCTGCGATTATAACGAGGCTTAGCACGCTGGCAATGAACCGGCGAACAGAAACATTTCGTATGTCTAATGCGCAGTAATTGAACATTTTACCTCTCTGAGAGCTTCTTAAATCACAAATATCTTATTGGAACAACTGCAAACTATTTGTAGCGCAAACAAAAAGAGTAAATGTAACAGCTGGGATACGACTTTTCGTTGTTTTTCAATCATTTTGAGCATATTTAAGCAGATTTATCAGTTTCATATTCATTCAAAGCTAATTTCAATATTTGCCAAGATGAGTTGATAAACAGGCTTGCTAAAATAGCGGCCACGACTAAATCTGGCCATGCGGTTGTCGTTCCCCAAACAGCCATCGCAGCTCCCACAACAGCGATATTGCCGATAGCATCATTACGTGAACAAATCCAAACCGAACGAACATTTGCGTCACCATCTTTGTATTTAAGAAGTAAAAGCACACTTGTTAAGTTGGCCGTTAATGCAAGAAAACCAATCCAACCCATTATTTTGGCACTTGGTAAGCCTAAAATAAGAACACTATAAGCTGTTGAACCAAGTACAAATATTCCCATGAAAAATAGACTGCCCCCTTTTAAAAGAGCCGCGATTGCACGGGTTTTAAGGCTCATACCTATAACAAAAAGGCTGACACCGTAAGTGAGTGTATCTCCAAGAAAATCCAGAGCATCTGCTTTTAAAGCTTCCGAACCTGCAACCCTGCCAGCGAGCATTTCTATAAAAAACATTGCAGCATTTATGGCAATTACGAGCCAAAGCACCCTGCGATAGCGCAGATCCATACCGTCAAATTTAGGGTTTTGACGACATCCGCATTCACTCTCATTTTGGTTCGTCGCGATCATTTTTTTTTGTTTCACAGCCCTTCACCTTATTGATGTTTTCTAGTTAGGCTTTATGCTAATATCTCTAGTGACTAGAGGATCAAGAGGTTTTTTTATGGCCGAAGTAACGATAGGCATGGCATCTAAACTCACAGAAATAAAAATTCCAACAATTCGTTATTACGAAGAGATTGGTTTGATCTCACCACGTGCACGAACAGAAAGTAATCGACGACTTTACGCAGAAACAGATTTAAGCCGCCTTCGTTTCATTAGGCATGCACGTGAACTTGGATTTGATATTGAGGCCATTCGAGCAATGATCAATTTGCAAGCTCATCCTGAGAAATCATGCTCAGAAATAGATCAGATAGCGAATAAACATTTGGCCGATGTTAATCGCCGCATAGCCGGACTTCAGGCACTCAAAGGTGAATTAAGTCGGATGATTGAAGGTTGCAATTGTGGTCGTATTGATGAATGCCGCATTATCGAAGTGCTGCAAGATCATGGTCAGTGCAAAAATGACCATTCACATATGAATGAAAAGTTCAAATGAAACCTTTTCGTAAAGCAAGAACATTGCTGATCAATGAAATTTATTGTTTATTAAAACACAAAGACTAAGGATAACGGCCTAAGAATCTAGGTCGTTTATATTAATTTAAAAAATTGACTTGAAACTTTATTGTTGGAATTATAAAGACTAGAATCAAAGGCGTTCGTTTTTATTTTGATAAAAACATACCGTAATAGTTGGGATCAAATGATTGTAACGAAACAAAAGCTCTTACCTTTAATGGTTGTATTCGTAATGCTCGTTGGCTCGATCATTCCTTATTTCCATGAAGTAGGCAATGACACTGACAATGTTTCGGACTTAGCCATAGCTCTCGCGGCTCAAGGTGTTGACCAATCTCATGATCACGTTGATGGTCATCAATCAGAAGAGTTTCATTGTGAAACTTGCCATATATTTTATCATCTTTATTCCAATCCCTATCAATTGACCATCCTTTCACCTAGTGGATCAGTAAAACATCGAATTACCACTGATGAATTTATTAGTAATGGTCCCTATGCGCTTGATAAGCCGCCTCGGTTTATTGGGTAAATTTCATTAACTCACCTGAAATTTTAAAAGATGTTCTAAGGAGCTATTACGACTTCTTAGTCATCGTTTTTGAGATCGTGTCATTTGCAAGAATGAGGTCTTAGACAACATCAAATTTTGCATATTTCAGGCGTTAAAATCTTCAAACAAAAGACTTATCGAGATGAATTCAAGGGGAAACTCTTGCGTTGAGATTCAGGCAGCCATTAATTTTACGATCGAAAAATCTTGGTTTTAAGACTCATCAACGCGAAAAAACAAAAACTCTTAAATGACTAAATTTGTATGAGTAATTTTTGTTTTTCCTTGTTTCAACTCTGAAGTGAAAGCGTATTTTTATATTTCCTTACGTTTTCAAAAGTCGTTGTAAAAAATTTATTTACCGAACTTAAAACAAGGAGTTCACAATGTTGAATACAATTAAATTTTTATTCGCAAGTCTGGCAATTCTCTTATTTCAAATCAGTAATTTAGGATTTAGCCATGCAAAAACGGGTGTTCAATCAGATCGATATAACACGAAACTAGAAAGTGCCCGTCACACCAGTACATATGTGACTTATGAGACTGATCCGGAACATTATGATGTTCCGGGCAATGCTTCACGGACTTGCGGCAAAGGTTATAATCCTATGAACAAGCAACATAGAAGAAATCATCGTAATAAAAGACCTCATGTACATCCAAAGGCACCTTGGCGTCCTGGATGTCCGGAGTAGTTTTGTAAAGTCCACGACATTAGTTCAAGAACTAAATCTTGGATTTTCAAAACAGCTAATCAGAACAAACCGGTGTGGCAGTAAAAACTGCCGCACTCGATCACTTCTCCAGTTTTTGTGGATTAAATGAAACCATAAAACTAATATGGCATTAGCCATTTGAAGCAAAGTGTTTCAATCTTCCAAATATCCAGAACTTCAGTTTGGTAAACCAAGGAAGGCTATTCCAAAAGCTGATGCTTGCTTCCATCATATTGAGATGAAAATTTTGGTCAGGACTTGCTATGCAGCCCCCCGCTTGAATAATTTTATCACGCATTGTGAGTAAGATTTGTTCATCGCGTGCAAGATGAGATAAATCTGAAACTATAACAGAGACAGGTTCATCATCTTGATTAGCTTTAAGATCATCCAGCATTTGATTGAAAGCCGGACGGTCGGTTGAGTTCCCTGAAACGCCCTTGTCATGATATGCCTTGATTAATTCGTAACCTTGTTCGACAATTTGATAGTGTTGAAGAGCGGACATCGTATTTTCAAACAATTCATCCTCCAGCGATTGTAATGTTGTTGCCGACCGGTGGTAAATAACCGCTTTCTTTTTTGCTGGTTCACTCATAATTTAAGCCCTTAAAATGTTTTTTCCTTTCAAAAATATTTTCACAAACTACTCATAGATTTTATCAAATCCGGTGTTTAAAAGTAAAGTCGTCAATGAAATATCAGTGCGGCAGTTCCACCGCCGCACCGTTTGAATTTTTATGAAAAATCTCAACTTGCCTTCAAAAGTTTCTTAAGTGCCTTGCCGGACTTTACCGCTGTAATGGTTTCCTGCCGCTTAGTGTATCCTACCATTAGGAAGCGCATATAGCGCGGTTGCCACTCTTTCTTTTGCGGTGTCCGTGTGCCGTCCAAAAAGTTCTTGATGATCTGCTTTTGAACAGTGGCTGTGCTAGTCAAGTTTCCTTCAGCAACCGTCTTACCACCAACATCTTCTAAAATGTTATTGATGGTTTCTTTGTCGCGTAAAAGGTCAAAGAAACTATCATCCGGCGTCCAGTATTGAGTCATATCCACAGAGAGCAAAGAGCCGAGAAGTTCAACCATATCAGAGCCAGCCGCTAAAGTTTCTGCAACAATAAAGGATAAAATAGACATGATTTGTTTGTCGCTAAGGGCTTGAAGCTTGATGAATATCTCAATGGGATCATGAGATTTCCCATAGTCCTTTTTTCGAGGGACAATGGTTTCGTTTTCTTTGACTTCTAGCCCTAGAAGCTTTTGCACCTTAAGACGGTCTTTGCGAAACAAGCTTTCAGCTTTGTTAGATTGCAAGCTCTCTGTAATAGCATCCGAATTAGCTTTTTGAGGATCGGCAGAAATATCCCATAAGCTTGACCCAGCAATGATCTGTGCCACGGCTAATCGCAGCACGAGGGTTTGATTACCGAGTAGCTCTGTCCGCACAACCGCATGACGATGGAGATTAAGATAGTTTTGCATGGGCTGTGTCAGTTCAGGGCGGTCAGTTGAACTTTTATCAATCCCACTGATCTTTTGTTGTTCAAGCCGCTTGATGTCTTTTGAAAGTAAAAGTCCTTTGTGGATTGTAACGTCTCCATCAGCCTTAACTTCAATAAAAACCTGCCCGCCCTTCTCTAGCGGCCAATCCGAATAATCGCAACGATACCATTTTTCACCGACATCAAGGAGTATGACGTCTTGCCATCCGTCTTCTTGTAGCTCTGTGGTGATTTCAGCAAGGGCACGACTTTGATGCTCCCAAAAAAGCGCAGGGTCAGCAAAATAACGCTCCTCTCCAAAAAGATCAGAAATGATAGCCCCCTTATAGGTTTTGAGATCAAAGAGGGCATTTGAAACGGGGATTTCTTCACCACCAAAGAGCCAGCTTTTGAGGTTGTAGGGAGGCGGTTCTTGATCGGCCTTAAAGAGTTTGAACCATTGCTTTTGTTGACTTTGACTTGCCATGGTGAGCAGGCGAATGGTGGCGGGTTTGATTTTATCTTGGCGATAAGCGTTTAATAGGGGGGTGTAAAGATTGGCAATGGCAAGGCGTTGCTTGACCAAAGTTTCCGTGACACCGAAATGAGTGGCAATATCGTCAATTGATTTACCTTGCCTAGTCAAAGCTAAAAACGCATCATATTGATCGATTTCATCCATGGGCAGTCGTTGGATGTTTTCAATCAAAGAGGCTTCAATCGCGCCTGCATCATCTCCCTCTTCCATAATGGCACAGGGCAGTGGTGAGATGTCTTGCTCTTGTGAAAGAGAAAGACAAGCATTATAGCGGCGTTGTCCGGCGATAATCTCAAACCCTTCACACTCTTGTTTCCCTGTCGGGTTTGCACCCTTCTCGCTTCTTGTAGGTCGCACCAAAAGCGGCTGAATGATGCCGTTGGCTTTAATGCTAGGAATAAGGTCATCCCCATTTTTAGAGCCATGCTTGCGCACATTTAAAGGTGATAGTTTTAAGTTTTTAAGGTCAATATTTTGTAGTTGCATTGTTTTTTCCTTTTCGGTTGTTGACGCATGATTGCATCATCGAACCGCCTGAAAAGGCGGCTCTATGGTGCAGTCTTTAATCTTGAAAACTATTGAGAAATTCAATTGCCTTGGCAGCTTGTGCTGAGGCTTTAAAAATAAAGCTCTTGTCACCGTGAAGAGCTTGCAGCCAGCATTTTAAATAACGGGCATGGTCATCTCTAGGGGATTGTACGATCTCAAGTTGAGCACATAAAAAGGCCGCACCAAGTTCGGCAATCAGTTCTTCAAAAGCATATTTTTCAAGATTATGGGTTTTAGATGTTGCTTTGTCGCGGTTAAGGCGATGTGGTGCCCCTGTCCAGTGTGTAAGTTCATGAAACAGAACAGAGTAGTAATTTTCTGTGGCGCTTGAATGGGCAGTATCCAAAAACGCGCTTGTTTGCGGCATGTTGATAAAATCATTGGTGCGATTGTAATAAGCTCTGGCTTCACCATGTTTAATGTTTGCGCCTGTTTTTTGAGCAAAAGCATCAGCACTTTCAATACGAGTGACAAGATGGGTTTGAGCAAGAGACAAAGTGTCTTCGCTTTCATACCCCTCAACTTGATTGGCATTAAAAACCGTATAGAGACGCATGACAGGTATTTGAATGTCTTGCTGTTCACCTTGTTCGTCCTCTTCTTGCTTGTTCCATGTTTTATAAAAAACAATGAGACTGCCTTGTTCCCCTTTGCGCACCTGCGCACCCGCTTCTTTCCACTGTTTGTAGCTTGCCCATTCAGGTGAATTAAAAGATTTTTCCTGCTGGTCGATCCAAAGAGAGGGAATGTTGATGCCATTATAAGACTTTCCAGTGATAGGATTGAGGGGCATGCCTTGTGCGGCAAGTTCAGCAAAAGGTGCTTTAAAATTCTCAAGATCAACATAGTCGAGACGTTTGATAATCTTGTTTGTAATCTCTTGATAAATATCTCGTTTAGCCATTTTGGGCGCTCCTGTTTTTATAAGGTTTCGACAGCGGAGAAACTTTCACCTCCCCGCGCATGAACCCTTGCCCAGCGGCGAGCGTCCGCAAAAAACAAACAAAAAAGCCATCCGCGCTAAAGCGCGGATGACAAAGAAAGGACAGCTCGGTCAGGTTCGACAGCAAACACAATGGTCTTCTCGGGAGACCGTTAGACACTCTTATGCCGCAAAGCGGCTTAGAGTGACTTACGGCGGAACGATCATTGTGTTTGTTGGGGGTTCTGACATACGCTTGAAAGGTAGGTTCTAGTGCGTGTCGCATAAAAGTGAATACCGGTTTTGTGAAAAGTGCGGTTGCGAGTGGGCAACTGAAGCGCTACTAAAAAAGACACGCCCAAACAAGAGCGAAAATAAATTTTCGCGCAAATAAGTGGCTCTTTGTTTTTAAAACAAAGAGCTTCAAAACAAAGCATCAAGGATGGACGCCAATTGGCAGAAACCCGAGGGGTGCGGGGTTCTGTTTACGACAGCCTGGCTCCGAGCTAGAGCGAGGAGGATGCCCAAACATTGAGAGGCATCTTTTAAGACACCAAACATACAAACCAAAAATTTCTTGCAGATTGTTTTAAGAATTCAGCATACTCAATATTGCTAGATGTAAATGCATCTGGTGCGGTTTGATACCCGCGACACATTCGGCTCTGAAAGGGACCGGATCACACTGAGATAAGGTGACCTCTAAAAGGGCCATACGAATAAGGTGTACGCAATGTGTAAGCGGTATCAAGGTCCGGTCCACCAAAGCAAAGAAAGAGTAATTATGAATGCCCCAATAACAATAGAGTGCAAAATGAACCCACCGAATGAAACTGATAAAGCCATCTCAAAAATGATTGAAACCATTAGGCAACACCAAGGCCACACACCAGAGTATGTGGCCGAGAAAACAAAGCTTGATCTCAAACAATATCATTACCGCGAACAAGGCTGGATGGCGTTTAGCGGATCAGAACTACATAAAATCGCAATCGTTTTAAATGTGCCGGTGCAAATATTTTTCAGTGCGATTGAAGGACAGGTGACTGACATCGCAAAATTGATCTTTTACACTCAGTGCGAAGATGAGCTATCAACAGTGCTCTATGCCTTGGGCAAACACAAAAATCCAAATGAATTTCTTGATGAATTCAGAACAGAGCTTGAGGGCTTAATCGAGACAAGAAAGCTCAATTGAGGCCAATCGGAAGGAAAGAAATAAACAGATTTATCTATCATATATGTTAGTTATGTTCATTTAACTAACAAAAATATGGAAAAATATTAGTTAAAAGCTTGCAACTAACATTCAAGTTAGTTAATTTAACCTAAGTTACAAAAACAAGAGAAAATGTTAGTTAAATTATACAATGAACCATGAACAGCGCATCGGTAAGTTTGTAAAATGTTCTCTGGCAGGAGAGCATTACAATGCTTATGTACCAAAAGACCTTCCCCCCACACCTCCATTGAACATGGATGGTCTGTATCCTCTTCTAGATAAAGCAACAACAGCACTTGGTCGGTTGGACGGAATGAGCATGGTTCTGCCGGATCATTCTCTATTTCTCTATATGTATGTACGAAAAGAAGCGGTTTTATCCTCTCAAATTGAAGGCACACAATCCTCATTATCAGATCTATTGTTGTATGAACAACAAGAAGCTCCAGGCGCACCTATGGACGATGTGCAAGAGGTCTCCAATTATGTAGCTGCCATGAATTACGGTCTTGACCGTTTAAAGAGTTTTCCTTTGTCTCTTCGATTGATTAGAGAAATCCACGAACAACTGATGAGTGGAGCAAGAGGCGGCAATAAGATGCCCGGAGAATTTCGGTCAACTCAAAATTGGATTGGTGGCCTGAGCCCGAGCGAAGCTAAATTTGTCCCCCCTCCACCGAACCAACTGTTGGAGACATTAGATTCATTTGAGAAATTCCTGCATGACGAAAATGTTGCACTGCCAGCACTAGTTAAAGCAGCTATGATACATGTTCAATTTGAAACGATACACCCATTTTTAGACGGTAATGGTCGTGTGGGTCGTTTGTTGATTACATTCATTTTGTGCATGGAAGGCATTTTAAAAGAACCTCTTTTATATCTGAGCTTATATTTCAAAGCGAATAGACAAGCATATTACGACCACCTGCAAGCAGTAAGAGAAACCGGTGATTGGGAAGCTTGGGTTCGGTTTTTCTTAATAGGTGTAATTGATACAGCAAATCAAGCCTGCGAAACGGCACAGTCTATTATTGCTTTGTTTAATGAAGATCGTAAAAAAATTGAAAAAGACGGAAAACCAACGGCTGCTATTTTAACGATCCATAATTATTTTCAGAGCCAGCCAATATCGAATACAAGCAAGATCAAACAGGCAAGCGGCCTCTCATTACCAACCATCTTAAGATCACTCACAGCCTTGGAGAAATACGGAATTCTCAAAGAAATTACAGGAAAAGAACGTCATAAAATTTATGTCTATAAAGATTACATAGACATTCTAGGTAAAGGCACAGAGCCCTTTAAATATTAGAGTGTTTTATATGGTCATTCGGCTTTAAAAAAATAAGACCATCTTTGTGAAGTTTCATGGTTAGGCTTTTGCCATGGTGCGTGGAGCGCTGAGTTGCGCATTTTCCCTGAAGCGTTCATCTAATGCGGGAATCTCCTCGGTATCAAGATCTGAGTCTGATAATACTAAAAGGTGTTTAAGCTTGAGAGAACTTAAATTTTCTCTCATTAAGTGTGAATGATTGGCAGAATGCGCTACTAAAGGTTGTATCGATTGCGTATGCTTTCTGAAAATTCCATTTTCTTGAAATATATAAGATTTAATTTATGAAAAAAATTGACTTTCATATCCATACAAAAGATAGCATTTTGGATGCACCTTTTGAGTTTTGTCAATCAAAACTCGATGAATATATAGAGCTAGCAAACTTGGATTGCATTGCGATAACTAATCATAATCTGTTCGATAAAGCTCAGTTTAAAGCTATTCAAAATCATATCAGGATTCCAGTATTTCCTGGCATTGAGGTTGATCTAGAAAAGGGGCAGATTCTAGTTATTTCTGATGGAACAGATCTTGATAGCTTTGGAAACAAATGTGATCAAGTTGCTGCGAAGTGCTCTAGTATTGGTGATAGCATAGGTTTTACAGAATTTCAGGATATATTCGGTGATTTAGCTCAGTATATCTTCATTCCACATTACGATAAGAAGCCTGCCCTACGTCCCGAAACACTGAAAAAGCTTTCACCACACGTCACAGCTGGTGAGGTAAGTAGTCCAAAGAAGTTCATGTATTGTATTAAGAGCAAGGAGCGGCTTGTTCCGGTTTACTTTAGTGATTGCCGTATAAGAAAGGATTTATCCCTACTTCCAACCCGGCAAACATTTTTGGGGTGTGATGAGATGAGTTTTAGCGCGATCAAAGAATGTCTTCGCGATAAAGATAAAGTAGCCTTATCGAAAAATGATGGGAACAAACTATTCCAGGTTTTCGCAAATGGACAGCAACTATCGACTGGACTCAACGTTGTTCTCGGGGATCGGTCGTCCGGAAAAACTTTTACCTTAGAAGCTATTAAAGAGCAATTTCCCAATGCTCGCCACATAGAACAGTTTGCTTTAGTTGCAAGAAATGAAGATGAAGACAAAAAAAAATTCAACAAATATCTAAGTCAAAAACAAGGACTTTTTTCTAAGGATTATCTTTCGAGTCTTCAGCATGTTATCGAGGACGTATTAAACATTGATCTTGAAGAAGATGAACGTAGAGTCGGACAATATGTTTCATCGTTATTAAGCTATGCAAATGAAAGGCAGAAACATGATGCGTTTTCAAAAGCCAGATTGTACAGTGAGGATTACTTCCCAGATAGGAACCAGAACGGTTTGCAAGAACTGATTGCTTCGACTCAACACTTGATTGAAAACATTGAGTTTAAAGAGACAGTTGAAAAGCACTTAGAGCGAGAGAGTCTTAAAGCCCTTTACGTCGAGTTGATGAACACATACGCGCGTAGGGAAGAAGCTCAACTGAAAAAGAAGTGGGTTAATGATCTTACTAAAGAAATTAAGTCGAAGCTTCAGCTGAAATCAGCTGCACCTAAAATCACGGATGTGGACTTGTACACAGTTGCACTCAACAAACGAAAAATCAAAAAATTTGTTTCTGTTACTAAACTTGCACGATCTCCCAGGATACCACTTGAGAAGCATCAGCGAGGCTTTACCGTTGTGGCGGAGGTTGGGCCGTTTGGTGGCGCGGGGGAGCTTGGGGCTGTAATCAAACGCAAAGTTTCTTTCAGTAAAGCTTTTGGGGTCTACGAATCACCTTACAAATTCCTTAGAGAACTGAAAAACATTGGTGATCCTGTGATGCCATCAGATTTCTCTAAGTTTTTTGTGAAAATCAGCTACCGCATTTTGAACAAAGACGGTTTTGACGCTTCTGGTGGGGAACGATCGGAGTTTTTCTTATTGGATGAAATCGAGGGAGCAAACGAACATGACATGCTTCTTATTGATGAACCTGAGTCATCTTTTGATAATAACTTTCTCAAGGACGATGTTAACGCAATGATTAAGGAGATATCAAGGAAGATGCCTGTGGTGGTGGTAACTCACAATAATACTGTTGGAGCCTCAATAAAACCTGACTATTTGCTCTGCACAAGGAAAGAACTTGAAGACGGAGAGATTTCATGGAGGGTTTATTCAGGGTATCCGAGTAGCAAAACCCTGAATTCACCAGACGGTAAAAAAGTGAATACATGGGATGTCATGTTGGGAAATCTAGAAGCTGGCTCAGTAGCATATGAGGCAAGGAGACAAAGTTATGAAAATCTTAAAAATTGAGAATGAAAAGGGATACTATCTACTGAAAAAAAATACTGAGTGGCAACTCATAGATACTATAGATAAGAACGGTTTGCTCATGATGCTGGACCTATTTCTTGAAGAAGATGTAGAAATGGACTCGCCTGAAGAAATGAGTATTAGCAATCAAGCTCATTCAATAATATATCGGGGAATCTACGAAAAGTTGAGTTCGCTTTCTGACGATAAAAGCCGGTTTAAGGATGAAAGCGAACGATTATATCTCGATGAAATCAATAAATACTCAAGTATGTGAATACGACTAAAAGATTCTGTTTTTATCTTCCCAAATAACAGTCTCAGAAAATTCGACAACAGCAGTTCTTGATCTAAAGTTACTCTCAATTAAAAACAGTGAGCTTTTGAGTTGGCTGCGGTAGTTACACCCAAACTGTAATCTCAGGGAAAATCCCAAAAATAAGCTAGAAGGGATGCAACGGGAAACCAAAGAGGTTTCCCTTGCCGAACAAAGCGAAGCGGTGTGAGTTTTTTGTATTGTGACTACAATACACATCTGGCGTATTACGCTAACCGGTTCTAAAAGCATGTAGTTAAACTTCATGCAAATAGCTTGAGATAAACTAAATCATACGATTGAATTCTCATTCGGAAATTTCTTGCTCTCACCTCAAATAAATGTTCACTAATTGTTCCAAACGTAAAACAAGTAACCATGGAGTAAAATATGACAAGTGAACATCAGCAAAAAACACAAAATAGCAACGGAAGAGATCCTGACCTGATTGTGTATACAGTGCAATCTCGCGGTGATGACAAGTCCAGCATATGGACACGTTTGGGCGCGGGGTGGAAACACAAAGACGGTAAAGGCTATGATCTACAGTGTCAGGCATACCCGGTTGACGGTAGATTGACAGTGCGTTTTTTCGATAAAGCAAGAGCTGCTGAGAACGAAGCGCCTGAAGTTATCACACCAGATAACCAGCCATCATAAAAAGGTATAAAGCTGAGTTGAACAGATGAGAGGCGCAAGGGATTGCGCCTTTTTTTCTAAATCAATTCCATATTATGATCGATAGAAGGCTCTTCTATCGATCAGGCAAATTAGACCAAACTTCAATCACATAGTCCAAATGTGCTTTATTGGCGGATTTCACTGTACCGTTCAACCATTGCTGAATAACACCCGATCTGAGACCATAAGGACAATCCCCCCGAATGGTAGTAATTGCATGGGACCCTATACCCGTTCTTTTAGAGTGGTAGCAAAGAAGATCTCTGGTTTTTGGCAAAATTTTCACACGCTCTGGAGCATCAGGCAAAGCTTCCCATTTCTCTATAATGTAGTCCAGATGCTCTCTAAGAATTTTCTTTTTTCTACCGTTAATCGTGTGAATGATTGTATAGGCACTAAGACCTTCCGGTCTTTCTCTACGTGTATTTTTAAGTAGCCCAATACCTTTGACATTGGTGCGCTTTTGATGTGCCTTTAATGTCTGCCGTATTTTGTCGGTAATAGTGATGAAATCATCGGAGAGCATAGATCTTTATAATACATGAGAGTTTGAAGTGAAAAAAGAAAATATTGTGTTCTGTAGGCAGGAGTTGAACAAAAGACAACTGAACTTTTTTATTTTACTATTGAGATTTGAGTTACTTGGAATTGTATAAAATGCCCCTCAAATGCATTCCATAATTAAATTCATCTTCATTTTACATCATCATAATAGAAGAAAATAAAACATGATATGTGGGGAAATCATACATGACAGAAACGCAAGACAAACAGGGAATTCGAGAAGAATTTACATCAAAGGGGTTTGATGTATCGCGTATTCATGCCGCGTTTACCACGGCCACAAAACTCTTCGAAGACAATCAAGATCACAGTAAATCGCTTCAAGCTCTGATGAGCGATGTTAAGGGGCTTGATCTCGCCAATCTGCTCGGCGGGCGCAGGGCTTTGACCAGTGCGGCTGCAACGATGCAGACAAGCACTGCAGCTGAAAAGCGTGCCAAGCAAGATGCAGAAGATTGGGCGTTCTATCTCACTCTTATGCAAGATGGTCAGGTCGGGCATTACATTGCCAATGAAATCTTCGATAATAAGAGTGATTGGGAAATCTTCCAGATTGTCGCAGAGATTGAAGCGGTGACCGGTGACAGCTTTGAAAATTATGCGAAGAGCATTCTTGGTGAGGACAATGTACCAGAGCGCCTTGATGGTGAGAGTGATGCGGATTATCAGCGCCGGGTCTTAAAAGCCATCACAGCCGAAATTCTTAACCCGCGCACCGGGAAAATCAAACCGCAATATGCCGATGATCCGGTGGCGAATATTATTCGTGACCACAAAGCTTATCAACACACTGTTGCGAAAACGTCTGAGATAGAAAATCGCTTAAATCACGGTGATATTACACTGAATGAAGCAAAGCAAGAAGTTCGGGAAGATTCCCAAGATCAATTTAGTGTTGGTGATGTTCATGCATCAAAAGCTAAAAATTCAGAGATCATCAAAACTGCAAAAGAAACTCAAGACACTATTGCAGATAAAAAAGTTTTTAGCGCTGCGCTTCAATTAGAAAGTGATGATTTTTTTGGTGATGCGTTTGTGACCGATAATAAAATCGCCCAAGTTTCCGAGGCGGCAAAGCATAAATTCAATTCTAAATCTCAGGATGAAATATCAACAGATGATGGCTTGAAACCGTCAGTTGACTTAGATGTAAAACCGACTTAACCACCTTTTGGTGCGGGGGCATCTGCAACGGCAAGCTGTTTGACGATTTTCATTTGTTCAACAACGTCAGGAGCAGAGTTCCAAGCAGTTTTGAGCCCCTTAACTTCATTTCCATTTCCCGCACCATGAATCAAATGGCCTATATGATAGGTTACGCCGGAAGATGGCGCATCACCATTTTGCCTTAAGAAATATTTGGCATTTACGCCAAGAGCAGTAAAACGTCTTACGAAAAGTTGCCCTAATTCATCTGCGTTTTTTACACTTTTATTAGGCACATCTTGACCAACATGGATGAGAATGCCAACACCAACATTGTTCTCAGCGTAATCACGGGCAGCCGTTGAAGCACGATGAAACTCTTCCAATTCAGGATTATTCCAGTTGGCGGTTTGCTTTTTTAATTTTTCAGAAATTTGAGTTTTATGAACCGGGTCTTGTGCCTTTGCATCATTCGCAACGCCACCTAAAGTTAGCCCCGCAGCAACGAGCATCCCCATACCAGCGGATGCCCAGTCCTTCGCTATTTTTGGCGGTGCCATATGTGTCTCCAACCGTTTATCGGTTTCAGACACACCCTCGGTTAACATCCTTGTTTTTATTGATGTTTTTGTAACATAAAATATCAATTCAAGTAAAGAAGTTATTGTATTGATATCTGTCAAGTGTTTATGGTTGTTCATCAACCAAGGTTAGAGAACATATTGATTTATATATTACATAATTGTACAAATATACTTGTATTTTCCGTTTTCTGGGGCTTTCCAACGATTTTTAAAAGGAGATATGAAAATTATGCGCGCCGTTCACAATCCTTCGTATGTGAACAGATTGAGAGGTTCTCATGAGCGTGTGGAATGGGGTTCTGCGCCCGGCGGCTCCTATGGGGCGCAAGATCGGTTATGCCCGTGTCTCAACAGTGGATCAGAATCTAGATCGACAAATTGATGCACTTACAAATATTGAATGTGATGAGGTGTTTAGCGATCATGGTGTCTCTGGAAAAAAACATTCACGCCCGGGCCTAGATAAAGCTATGGCAACCTTGCGCAAAAATGACATGTTGATTGTATACAAGCTTGATCGCTTGGGGCGTTCGGTCACACATCTCTCGCAGTTGCTTGAGCATTTCGAGCAGAACAATATTCATTTTTGCTCTCTCACCGAAGGCCTAGATACCAGCACATCAGGCGGCAAAATGATTTACCATATCTTTGCAGCCGTTTCTCAATTCCACCGTGATTTAATTTATGAAAACACCATGAATGGTTTGGAAGCTGCTCGCAAACGCGGACGAGTGGGAGGGCGCAAGTTTATCTTAAGCGATGATGATGTGGCCCGGGCATTTGTTGCAATATGTGAAGGTCGGCAGACCTGTAAAGAAGCTGCCAAAGTACTCGGCGTCTCACGTGTCACACTGCAACGTGCTTTCCATCGTTATGGGTATAATTGGCAGTTATATAACTAGTAAAAATGGATTGAAGAAACACAATTCTTAGAAACATTATTTTTGTAAATTATTTTAGAAACCTGTACGATATTAAAGTGAAACTGAAAGCCCCCTTACAAGCCTTAAAAGAACGAAATGATTTTGCAGATATAGTCGCTGAGCATCTATATTCAGTGTTTCGAGAATTTGTAAATTCTTCTTATGGGAAAAATTTTGAATTAAAGTTGCATCAAAGACATTTAAAAGGCGCCCCTTCTTTTTCCTTAGCTTCCAAGAATAATATACCTTTGGCTGAAAGAGAGCACATGGACTGTTTTATTCTCTCAACCGGTGATGTTGAAATTGATTTAGAAAAGCTCACTGTTTTGCATGAAGAAATATCAATTCCATACAATATTAAAGGAGACCCTTCAGATATTGCAGCGCAAATCATAGCCAATTTGACTAAAGGTTCGAAAATAGATTCATTTGTTTTGGTTGGATCATTCAACAAATATATTTTTGATACGCTAAATCCCTCATACAGTTCAGATAACAAACTTTCTCAAGAATTTGAGAAAGATTAGAACTCTATGTAAAACCTTCCTTTTTTAAAATTGTTTTCTTTTTACTATTGTTTTTGAACCATCGGAGTAGACGAGTTGATAATAGATGTTTGAAATACCTTCAGGAGCTTTATAGAAAAAGACAGATTTCGCTTTAAAATCGTATTTGTTGAATTTCCTGTTTTTAATTCTATTTAATATGGCCTCTGGATTCATATTTAATTTGATGAGATGATTTAGATCATCTTTGTGTGTGCCAAAATGTATAGCAGAAACTTGTCCCCACCTCATAAACTCGTCTATCCTATGACCTTGAGGCAAACATTGAATAGATGGCTTTTTGCTATTATTTCCATAGTTGTGGCAATAAATATCTTGAGGTTTTTTCAGAGCATTAATATATGTCTGGATAGTTTTTATCGGATCAAACTGGTAACTGTAAGGCCCCAAAAATTGACCATCTTTATTTTCAATTTTTAAATCAATAGTTTCTTTTTCTGGAATAGGTATACCAAACCTATCGGAGCGACCTTGTAAAAAGCCTTGGCCATCAATGTCGTAATAAATTGTATAATCGAGCTTTCTTATTTCACTGTCACATACGCCGGCAAATAAATTGATACGAAAATGGAAGTCACCTTCAATAATTATTCTTGGATGGAAGAAAGCTTCTGCGTAAGGGGTTTCATTTTTGCTGCCAGTTGGTTTCAATGGAATAGAGCTGTTCAAGCCGCTATAGTTATTTCTGGGAGCGTTTACAATAAGATCTAAATTGAAACGCTTACCATTTTTATCAAAAAGTGCTCCGTATATTTTCTCTTTAGGTGTCAAAGAAAACATTTGAGGAAAACTTAGGCATATTCTTTGATTGTAAGGTTCTTTCTTTGGGCAATTATCAAGGTTGAGCTCAAATTTATACTGGTTCTTATTTCTTCCCAAAGCCAATTTAGTCCAATCTTTGTTGCATATGTGGGAACTGATGAGGCATCCCCCTGTATTGCATTTTGCAAATGCATTGCCAGAGTGGTCATCAACAAGGTGGCGTTCCGTAATTTCTAAAGCTTTTTTGGTTAAATCAATTTGTTTGGTCGGTCCGCTCCATTCATGTGAGGTATAGCGGAGTATAAGTTTATCAGATGGCCTAAAATTATTCATTATGCTTGTTTGTTGAAAGTTTTTGCCATCCCTAGATAATTCTAAGATAGCGCTATAGGGCATGTTTTTCGCCCCGGGCACATAAATTTTGATCTCTCCTGCATGGGATGTTGATCGAATCTGATTTGACAAAGTTAGGAAATCTAATTCGGGAGGATCTTTTTTGGCGGCCTGTGAAGGCGGTTCAATATACGTTTTTTGAGGTCGCTCATTTATTTCCGTCTCAGAAGTTTCACTTTGATCGATCTCATTATTCAAACCAAAAATTAAATACAGCACCAGGAATGGGGAAATTATCAAAAACAATAGGTAGAATTTATATTTCTCAAATATTTTTTCAAATTTATGAACGAAAGAACTTTCTCTATCAGCTTGATTTAACGTTGTACGAAAGTTCTCAAAATCTTTACGATCTGTTGTGCCGCATATGGCCATCAAGATATTTGACACAGTTTTTTTATCTATTGAATTTGTTATTAAACGTTCAATCTTGCCAATTGTCTTGCGATCCAAATTAGCTGCTTTTGCTAATTCGTTTTGTGTATCGCCAGCTTTTGTTCGTCGATCACGCACATAACGGCCAAAATCTTTAAGAAATTGCGGATCAGTTTCAACGTTGCTTCTATCACTCATATTTACAGCCCACCTAATTTTTATGAAAAGCGTCTAAAAAACTTATTAAGTCCCTTAATTCCCCTGCCAATTCCCAGCATTCCCCCTCGTTAGTCTCGACAAAGTTATTCAAATTACTCATTTTTTTCTATGTCAGCTCGGCAACAAAAAAAGTTTTTTTAAGAAAGGTAGGCCCCATGGCGCTTAGCATAAAAAAGGAAGACTATGGTGATGCGCCCTCATCACCGGACATCAAAAAAGATGTGATTTCAAAAATGATAGGCATGGATGATGCTTTAGCAAAAGTGAAAGCATATGCAATTTCAGTATTCCAACGTTTTTCTGGATTTGACCCTGAAGACGTAAAACAGACGGAAACTGAGCTTTTAGCAGAACAAAGTCGCCTGCAAACGGAAGCTGAAAAGATTGATAAAGAGCTTGAAGGCACCGATGAATTTGTCGAAAGACCAACAGATGAGCCGATAGCGGAAAACGCTACAAGCTTTAAATTGAAGATAGGCCTCGGCTTAGGGTTGAGCGCCATTTCTGCCCCAATGTTGGTGACAACAATGGCTGGCATTGTAACTCAGAGCACGCGCTTCGAATTTATCATAGAAGCCCCTTGGAAAGCGATTTTATTCATTTTCCCAATCTTGCTTATGGTCTGGGTTTTAGCCGAAAAACACGATGATATGAGAACCGAAGGTGAGCAAAAAGACTTTCGTGATTTGCTGAATAATATCACCATTTATGGCTTTTTATGCTGGAGTGTTTGCTTTGTTTTAGTGAACGTCGTTGGTGGGAGTTCAGCTGCGTTTAGTACGCCATCGCAGGCCATAGAAACAGCTTTTGTGCTGCAGTTGATTTCTCAAATTTTCCTTGAGGTGACCGGCGGTGCTGCCGTTAAAATCTCTCTACTCAAACTTTATTACGGCACATTCAAAACGGTTCAAGTGATGAACCTTCCCTTCGAGGCTCTCAAAAGGCGGAAATTGGCTAATGAGACAGCCCTGAATGAGGTACGTGGTGATTTGCGCATCATTCGTCGGCATCGCTCATCCCATAAAGCCTCTCAAAATGAATATGTTGTCGAATGCGAAGCTTATTTCAATCAGTTGCAAAAAGAGCATGCCGCTCAGAACCGTGCGTCTTCAGCAGCAGCAGCTGCTGCTGCGGCAGATCATCAATTGAAAATGGTTGTTTCTAATTAGGAGTTAAAATCATGAATTGGAATATGAAAAATCTTTTAATGTCAGGGCTTGTTGCAAGCGCTTTAACTCAAAGTAGCCTTCCTGCAAAAGCTGAAACCTATGGCGTCGTGCTTCCTCTCATAACGTCAAACAACGAACAAGTGATTGTTAAAAAGGCCTTAAATGAGATCATCGTAAAACGAGCTAAGCCCAATGATAAAATTTTCATTCATGATGGTGTTGGTAATCGTCTTATCGCAATTGCTGAATTGCCGGATAGAAAAGTTCTTCGGTTTCCCAAGGTGCGCATGAAATATGCCCGGCAAGCCTTTGCAAAAGTTGTGTCGTTTATGGGTATGCCAGATTATCCAAGCGATCATGCACAACCCTATCAAATATTTAGTACCTTGGCAGATGAGGTGCGCAATCTTTATCCAAAGGAAAAACTCTACGTTTTGTATATGGGCTCACTGTTAGCACATGATGATAAGGCTACAGATATGTCAATGTTGAACGGCTATTATCCATCAGATGCTCATTTAAAAGTTGATGGTTTCGTATCCCCTTATGGGATTGCAGACAGACCAAACGCTCAAAACAAGACGACCTATCATATTTGTAATACGGATGACCGGTTTACTAGCCGTGAGCATTACAAGGCAGTGCATCGGTTTTGGAGCTTAAGCGTTAGCGCTCAGGGCGGTAAACTTGCTACTTTTACCACTGATATGGGCATTTGCTTAGCCAGGTTTTTAAAAAACAGTGAACCAGCGGTGAACTTCACACCGCATCCATCAGAGACCAAACCAGAAATGCTGCAAGTTAAAGCGCCTAAGGTCACTGTTAAAAAAACATCGCAAGTTAGAACCATTCGCCGTGAAATGCCACAAGCTCAATTAACGAAGAGACAAGGCGCACGATTTTTAGCAACGGATGTTCCCATTGAAACCGGGGCAGCTTCTAAAAGTATTGGTTTGGCAAAGCTAGGCATCAGGTGGGACAAGGAAATTGACCTTGATATTCATGTAATCGCATATCCCGGCGCTAAGAGTTTGTCTTACATGAACCCCAAAATTGACGAAGGACGTTTTGATAAAGATTGGCGCGGCTCACCGAATGACCAGCATGCTTATGAATATGTTGAGTTTAATACACCGCTTGATTTGAAGAAGATGAAAGTATTTGTCAATTTTTTCGGTGGACGCGTGGTCGGCGGTGCCCGCGGTGTTTTGAGAATATGGCTTGAGAAACAGGGCGTTTGGGAAAAGAGCTTTGTGATACCCGCAAGTAAGGGCAATCAGGGAAAAAACTCAAAACAACATTGGGTCTCTATTTCGCCAAAAGAAGTTCTTCGATTAGCCAATATAGGGAGATAGGTAAATGAGTATCACACGTCCCTCTTACAAAGAATGTGCGTTTGCAAACATGCAAGCCCTTGGTGCTTTTGTGAGCGCACTGATATTCCAAAATTTCTGGAGTTCACAAGCTGGAATTTTTAAATATTTTGTTCTCTTCATCACTGGAGTTTTAGTCGCAAAACTTGGTTGGCAAGCAGTTTGGAATTTTTATGAAGATTACCGAACCAGATTGGCATGGATTAAAGCACAACGTCCTGCAACAGAAAAACATGATGGCCGTTATGCTACTTATGAAGAAATGGCAAAGGCCGGTATGTATGAACCTAAAGGGCGCATTCTAGGGCTTGATGACGAAGGGCGGCTGCTCTTCATACCTCATAAACTGAAGCCCTCATTCGAGTACATATTAAGTCCGCAAGGCAGCGGTAAGACTTCAACACGTTCGATGAAATCTTCACTACTTTCAGCCCTGATTTGCAAACGTGACAGGAGGATTTCTAATGACTGAAACTCCCCCAGCAGTCTTTATCAATGATTTGAAAGATGAAATTGTCCCCGTTCTGGAAAAAGGATGGAAGCAGTTTGATGTTGACGTCAAACTTTGGGCACCAGCAGGCAGTTCATCAAAGCTGTTTACTCATACCAATTATAATTTTTTGGAAGCACCCATTGATTGTTATTGGAATGATGACTATGCAACTGAAAATATTGGTGCCTTTTTCAGAAGCCAATTAGATATTACCAATCCCCCTCCAGCCCCTGATGCAATGAACGTGTTCTTTAGTGCTAATGGACGCCGGGCAGCCCAAGCAATTGGTAGTGAGTTAATCATCAATGAACCAGAAATCGCAACTCATGCAGAAATCTTCAAGATCGCTTCTGACCCACCGCGAGCCAAAGAGCTCATGCGAAAGGGGGCGATGCGCAAATATTCCGAGCACGATCTTTTTGCAAATGATTCAACACGGGCTTGTAAAGCGGTCTTATCAGCTTGTGAGGGGAAAAACCAACATCATTTTGCGGATTTTCTAAGTTACGTCTCAAATCCACTCGTTGCCTTCGATGAAAGCGGCTATTTAGGACAATCGGGACGTCACGCTGTTGAGAGACTCTCTGATATTCGAAAAGGGTCGAAACCAGAGGTGATCGTCTGTAGTATCCCTCTCTCACATCTGAGTGACATGCGCATACCAATTAGTTTGTTTGCCAATGCGATTTTTACAGCCATAAAAATGCACCCTCATGGCCGCGCTGTACACGCCATTTTGGACGAGTTTACAGCTTTGAATTTGCCCAACTATCATAAAGACGTCATCACGTTAAGAGGGCTAGGTTGCACGTCAGAAGTTTATGTTCAAAGCAAGCACGCCTTAGCCGATGCAACATCAGATAAAGCAGAAGCCACAATTTTTGACCAAAGCGACATCGTCACTTATTCAGCAATCACAGATTACAAAGTCGCCAGTGAAATCAGTTCGATGATTGGCTCAACAAGTAAGAAAGGATTTAGCGCCAATGTCGGAGATCGCTTCAGCGAACTAAGTTTTGGTGTTCAAGATGTTGATGTGCCGCTTATTACGCCGCAAGCTTTAATGGCACTCCCGAAGGATATGCAGTTGATTTTTGTGCGCGGTATGCGTCCGATCAAAGCGAAAAAGCTCCCATATTGGGATCTAAAGGGTTTCCGCGAATTTACAAATGATAACCCTTTGGAAGGTCCGATGCCAGCCTCTGAAGCCAAAGCCGAAATTAAAATAAATAAGCAGAGTGTGGACGTTATTTGGCCGAAAGTGCCTGAGACATTTTCCAAAGCAACAAAAGAGCAGAATAGCTTCCTGAAAGCGATTAACCCGGCGTCTTTTCTTTGGTTGTTGATCGCATTTCCGCTGTATTTGAGTGCTTTAGGTTGGTTCAATATTCCCTTACCAGTTCTTAGAACCCAATACACCTATTCTGGCAGCTACACCGCACCACGAATTCATACATGTGAGTATATTGCCCTAAACGGCGCACGGTTTAGACGGGCCACAGGGCAATGTTCTTTGATCTCATGGGATTATGGAGGGGCGCTATGAGGTCACTTCGTTTTCGTGCGATCAAGCTCCTCTTCAATCATTGTAATATGATTTTGAAGAACGTCTTTCATGCGCAGAAGTTGGGAATACCAGATGGTTGCATTTTGAGAGGTCAATTGACCTTTCGGGACAATAAGCTTGATGAGTTTTTCAAACAAAGTCTCAGCAATCATAACCCGTGGAATCTCGGCCTGCTGCATAAGAGAGATCAATTGATCCACATGGCCTTTTGCAATTTCACGATTTTTATTTTTGGTGAAATGACTAAGCGAGAGATTGCTATTCGCCGGGGTTTGAGTGTCGTCCATGAAACAAGCATATCAGAAAATAAATTCACTCTGCAAACTTTAATGAAAGGAAGGGGCTAATGGCACGACGGTTTGAAGAGTTTTATAAAGCAGAAAAAGGTACGTTAACAGCCGAATTCCAAAAACAAAATCCGGATTATTTCAGTGCGTTGCAAAGTCGTCCAGAAGACCTAAGAAGGGTGGTCAAAATTCTTGAGCATACTGAAGAAACGGTCAAGGCTCATGAGCTAGAACAAAAAGAAATTCATCAAATGCGCGTTGGTGAAGAGGTCGTGCGTATCTTTGAGGAACGGGCAGAGCATTTGGGGCTCGTCGCTGATGAGGTGAAAGCCGATATTATATCAAGTCCTTCACTTCTAGAAGAAGCCAGAAAACGCATCACCGAATTAGAAAAATCAGAAATCCAAGACATTCGCAAGAATGGAGAAACCGCAGCAAAAGTCATTTCAGAAATGGCAACCTCACATCAGAAAGGACACATGATGAGTGAAGAAGAAATGAAACATTTTAAAGCCGAACTACATGAAGCCGTCGATACAGCTCAAAGAGCAAGAACCCAGGCTTCCAAGCTATTTTACAACGAAAGAGAAAACCTGATCGAACAAGCAAAAGCCTCCGGGTCACAAGAACCAGAGAAAGATGTCGGCAGCGCGCAAGCTGAAATCAAAAGAAACATCGATAAACAAGAGCATAAGGATATTCATGCTGTGTTTGAAAAATATGGCTGGGAAAGAGGCAAGAAAGCGGTTGAATTCAAAGACGGCCCTGAGCCCGTAAAAGACGAGCATGCGCGAGAAGAATTGGTGAACCATGTTCAAAACTATGTTGAAAAAAATCTCAATCAAGACATTGAAACTGCAAGTCAAGATGAGAGACAAACAATTGAAACATCTCACGAAGAGGACGTAACGCCAGAGCACTAACGGCACACCAGTGAATGCAGAGGTCTCAAAATTAGCTAGGCCGAAACGAAACTATGTTCTATATATGTTCTCAGAAAAAATGTAAGGAGTTTTTGATGAAAGGACAGAAATATGATAAGACATTAAAGCATGCACTTGGGCTAAATTACACCCTGCCCAGCATTCCCGTTAGCAAGCTTGCTGACACCGATGAAAAGGTTGAGGCGATAGTAAAATTTATCGCCAAACGTGCTGCCGAAAGTGATTACGCCGAGCTCTTGCGGGCAATCAAAACAGATGACAATGCCGACGATTAACAGGAGCCAATCACATGAAAATTGCCATTTACGCCCGCTATTCCACAGACATGCAAAGTGAAGCCTCAATTGAGGATCAAATTCGCATTTGTAAAATAAGAGCTGAAAAAGAAGGCTGGGATGTCGTTCAGATTTATACTGATTACGCGTTAAGTGGCGCAAGTATGATACGCGCAGGAATTCAAGGGCTGGTGCAGGATGCACTTGCCCAGAAATTCGATATTGTTCTTGCTGAAGATTTGGATCGCATTTCCCGTGATATGGAAGACATCGCCGGGTTCTATAAACGAATGGAATTTTCCAATATCAAGATATTCACATTATCTGACGGAATAATCACGGATTTACATATTGGATTAAAAGGTACCATGTCTGCAAGGTTTTTAAAAGATTTAGCAGATAAAGTCCGGCGTGGTCTTCGGGGGCGGGTAGAAAACGGTAAATCTGGCGGTGGTAAATGCTACGGTTATGATGTTGTGCATAGAACAAACCCCAATGGCGGCATAGACGTTGGGGAACGGAAAATAAATAGTGAACAGGCTGCAGTCGTAAAGCGAATATTTTTGGAATATCTCAAGGGGCGTTCGCCGAAGAAAATTGCCCTGGGCCTAAATGAAGATGGTATTTCCGGTCCTTCTGGCAGACCATGGGGGCCAAGCACGATTTACGGAAACCGTGAACGCGGAACGGGCATTCTCAATAACGAACTCTATATTGGGCGTATGATATGGAATCGTTTGAAATATGTGAAAGATCCTGACACCCGCAAACGAGTATCTCGGTTAAATCCAAAAGAAGAGTGGGTTATTAAGGAAATTCCTCATCTTCGCATCATTGAGCAAGAGGTATGGGATCGCTTAAAAGAGAAGCAAGGTGAATATAGTAAAAAGGGCAACCCGAAAAATACAAAGAAGCGTCCTCCTAAATTACTTTCATATCTCATAAAATGTGGTGTTTGTGGTGGGGGGTGCTCCATGGTGTCAAAAACCCACTATGGCTGTTCGACAGCACGGAACAAGGGTACATGTAATAATCGTCGTACGATCAAGGCTGAAACCCTAGAACTGTCAGTTATAAACGCTCTTCAAACCTATCTAATGGATAAAAAGCTTTGTGCCAAGTTTTGCCGAGAATATACAGAACATTTGAATGCACTACGTCGCCAGCATAATTTTGCGCGCAGAGACTATGAACTGGAACTTGCCAAAATCAAACGTGAAAATGAAAAGCTTGTTGAAGCTATTCTAGATGGCGTTTCAGGAGCCTCACTCAAAGAAAAAAGTGAATATATCGTCAAGCGCCGGGAAGAGTTAGAAGAAATTCTCGAAAATATTGAAGAAGCGCCTGTTATTTTCCACCCGAATATGGCTGACCGCTATCATGAGGAAGTTTCTGGGCTAATAAAAGCTTTGAATAATCAGGACCATCGGGAAGAGGCTGCAGAACTTATTCGCGCCCTTGTTGATAAAATCGTATTGACGCCAACTGAAGATAATACTGGTCTTTCAGTTGATCTCATAGGTGATCTAGCAGGTATTCTGCTGATGGCCACAAAAGGCGACAAATTGCTTACACAGAGCGGTTTGTCATTCATTAACCAGTCTCGACAAGACGACGATTCCGTAAATAAGGATGATATGGTTGCGGGAGTACGCAACACCTCAAACCTATCGCCTAAAAATGATGGAAAAAAAGAGTGCAAGGTTTCTATGGTTGCGGGGGTAGGATTTGAACCTACGACCTTCAGGTTATGAGCCTGACGAGCTACCGGGCTGCTCCACCCCGCGACAAAATAAAAATCTTACCTCGCTTCAAAGGGGGCCTCCCAATAAAACGAACCAAGCATTATACACATGGTGCATAAAAAACGACTTTACAAGGCTGAAAAGCCATAAAATCAAGGTAAGAGAAAGCTTTATAACAGCTTAAAATAAAAAGAAAAGCGAAAAATTATTTTTTCTTACATCTCACCCAATAAAATGTAAAAAGCTGTATAACCTGAAGGCACATTAAAAAGAGCGCCAAAAATATTTATATGAATATTTTAAGGAGGAACTCAGTCCACTTAGGGCTAAAGGACATGAAGTCAGCGCAGTTGCTAGTGGGCAACCGAAGCACAACAAAAAGAGCTTAGTCGTGAGAGAAAATAAACCGCCTAAAGCGTATAATTTACAATGCGAAGATTTACAATGCGAAGAAGGAGCTCAGCCCTATTCGGGCTGAGGGACATGACGCCAAGGCGTCAGGTGCACCAGATCAGCCCGAACGGAGCGAAGCGAGTAGCGGATAAGCTGATTGTAAGAAAAGCGCCGCCCCTCGGAGGCTCAAGCGCCAGAAGCGCTTGAAATAGCCGTGAGAGAAAACAAGGTAAGCGAAATATGACATTAGAAAATAGAGACCATTTAAAATTTGTTCAGGCCCCATTTGTCCTTTTGGAAAATAGCCTTGATCAATCTGAAGGTGGTCATCTTTTTCAAGACCCACATGAAATTATTACAGCCTATTCTCTTAGTGAAATAGCCTCAGCTTTTGACAAAATATCCAATGCTTTAAAACAAGGGCACTATGTGGCCGGCTTCATGACCTATGAATTAGGTTTAGCCTTTGAAGACAAACTTCACCATCAATTAAGTAAAAAAATTGAAAACCAGGCGGAGGCACAACCTCTTTTATGGTTTGGTGTTTTCAAAGAGAAACTAGATGTATCGAGAGATGACATTGAAAGTTGGCTGGAAGAACAACAAGAAGAGGGCTTGAACAAATCTGAATTAAAAATTTCAGTCGACGAAACCATAGAGAGTTATAAAAAGAAATTTGAAACGGTAAAAGAAAACATAAAATCTGGTGATATCTATCAGATGAATCTCACTTTTAAAGGTCATATCGAGAATATTTCCAATCCGCTTGCTCTCTATGAAAAAATACGCCGAACTCAACCGGTTGAATATGCCAGCATTATCGTAACGGAAGATAAAACCATTCTCTCAGCTTCGCCAGAGCTATTCATTCGTTGCAAAGATGGTGAAATAGAAACCCGCCCCATGAAAGGGACAATGAAACGAGGCACCTCAATTGAGCAAGATGATGTGCATTCAAATTTCTTAAAAGCTGATGAAAAATCACGAGCTGAGAATTTAATGATTGTAGACCTGATGCGGAATGACTTCGGCCGTGTATCAGAATTAGGTTCCGTTGAAGTATCTGATTTATATCATGTCGAGACATACCCGTCTTTACATCAAATGGTCTCAATCGTTAAAGCCAAGCTAAAAGAAGGTCTCTCACTTTTCGAACAAATCAAGGCTTTATACCCAGCTGGTTCCATTACAGGGGCTCCTAAAATCAGAGCTATGGAACTCATCGAGGAACTAGAAGAAACTCCGCGCGGTGTATATACAGGCGCCATCGGGTTTTTTGCCCCTGACAATGAGTATATATTTAACGTTGCGATTAGAACCATCGAACTAGATAGAGACGGTAATGGCAGCATAGGTATTGGTAGTGGCTTGGTTTATGATTCAGATGTTGACGCCGAATATGCTGAGTGTTTGTTAAAAATGCAATTTCTCACAAAAGAGACCCCGGAATTTAGTCTCTTAGAAACAATGGCATACAGTCCCAAAGAGGGAGTTCTTCTTCTTGAGGAACACTTGAACAGGCTAGAAAAGTCAGCAGCTTATTTCCTCTACCCATATGATAAAGAAAAAATTCTTAGTCTCATAGATTTCATAACGCAGCAGGCCTCAGCTTACTTAAGCAAACAATCACTTCTAAGGCTGCGTTTGCTACTTCACAAAAATGGAAACATAACCATCACCCCTACAGAGATCGAGGCAATTGACGAAGAAACCATATGGACCATAGCTCTGGCCAAAGAAGAAATGCAGAGTAAGAATTTATTTCTCTATCACAAAACAACAAACCGAGCTTTTTATGATGATGTAAGAACGGCTATGCAAAGCCAAGCTCAAAAGGATGGCAGTGTAAAAATAGATGAGGTTATTTTTCAAAACGAAAAAGGCGAACTCACTGAAGGAAGCTTCACGAATATTTTTGTGAAGATCAACGGTGAACTCAAAACCCCTGCCATCGCAAGTGGACTACTGCCCGGCACATTGCGTCAAAGCTTAATAGAACAAGGTAAAGCAACCGAGGAAATCTTGACTCTAGTCGATTTGCAAAAAGCAGAAGAAATCTATGTTGGCAATTCCGTACGCGGCCTAATCAAAGCGAAATTACTATCATAAAGCTTTGCTTTAATTAAAGAGCATGTCTCCTAACTATCTATACGATGAAGGAGCTCAGCCCCCTTCGGGCTGAGGGACATGACGCCAGGGGTGTACGGCGTCTAGCGCGGTTGTTCACGGGCAACTTGAAGGCCACTAAGAATGCCGCCCCTCGGAGGCCCACCGTTTTAGCGGTGGAATAGCCGTGAGAGAGAAAACTAGAAACTATCAAAACGATGAAGGAGCCCAGCCCTTTTCGGGCTGGGGGACATGACGCTTTTGGTGTCCGGCGACTAGCGCGGTTGTTGATGGGCAACCTGAAGCGCCACTAAGAATGCCGCCCCTCGGAGGCCTGCCGTTTTAGCGGTGGAATAGCCGTGAGAGAGAACAGCCCGGTTGCTGGTGGGCAACTGAAGGGCAATTAAAAAAATGCGTATTTTACCGCCAATGCTCAGCAATCCACTTTGTAGGCCGAACATGCTTATAGCTTTTCTTGATAAAGTTTTTCTCGGGCCATTTTCCAATCACCGCATCTTCCGGATCAGGTTTGCCAGTAAAGGCAATAATCCGAGCGTCCTCAGGCAAGGGAGGTTCCTGGAAAAAGTTCAAAGGCCAGCGTGGCATAAGGTTGTGTTTGAAACTAAGGCACCAGTCTTTGGGCCAGAAAACCTGGTCAGGAATTTGATCAGAAATATATTGCTGCTCAATTCTAAAGTCGGATAAAACCTTTTGCGGGTCTACATTAAATTGATCAAAAATATGAGTGTGCTTGCCAACTGTGAAACGAAAGCAAGACGTATTCCCAATCTGCAAGTTTGGTTGCGTCCAGTTATGAATAACGGCATAGCGACCAGGTTCATAGCTAAAGAAATCATCCAAATTACCAGTGACAACCAAATCCAGGTCTAAGAATAATAAGTCACCAGAAAGTCCTTCTAGTGGATCTTGCCAAAGAGAGAGCTTGCGCCACGGTGTCCAGGCCACATGCTCAGGAATATTAATTTCAGGCAAAGGCTTAATCTCAACACCTTCATCAACACCAGTTGCATCATCAGTAAAACAAACAAAGCGAGTTTCGTTTTTTGTGTTTCGTTTCACCATGGAATACAGACGATTGACATAGTCAGATCCATAGCGTGTCCCCCATTTAATGCATATCACTGTCTGCACAAAAAACTCCAATTCTTTCAATTGGTTAATATTGCCAAGCCTTCACGAAATCAACAATATCTTAGCTCTTTGTTCCGTGCAAGAAATTTAGAACCTAATTTCTAAAAAGCATCTTCTGGATTTTAAGGGCGGGCTTTTTAAGATGAGGATATAGCAAATATGAAAGTCCGAGCAATAGTAAGAAAAGCGGAGGAAGAATAGCTCCTAAGGTCATCAGTTTTAATAGGAAAACACCAAGAAAAAAACCAAGAGCAAGACGAATGCTTTTGTCTATTTTGTAAGGGCCGAAACAGATGACCCAATACAGAGAGGCGCAACTAAGGCCGGTAAAAACAAAAGCAAGGTCCAACCAGTAATTCGCAAGGTTAAAACCAATGAAGCTGATCAAAATTGATAAAGCCACTGCACCGAATGAAACATGAAGCCCAAAACGTTCTGATGAAAAAGTCTGAAACAGAAGAACAAAACTAAATAAGAGGCATGCCCCTAAAAGACGATCAGCCCAAAAAGGAAAGTAATTTAAAAAGAGGGAGCTTTCAGAAAATAAGAAATAACTAATGCCTAAACAAAAGAGGGCAACGAGCAGGCTCCAGACAGTTATTCGGAAAGGTAGTTTTTCATGAGAGAGGTAGAGTGAAAAAATAGACGATTTTTTTTCAGAGTAAAACAAGCAGATAGCAATAGTAAACAACACAAACAGTTCGGCATATTGTGCAGCAGAGAAAGAGGTAAAAACCAAAGAACAGCCAAGTGAGATGATAAGGCCAACTGTACTTAAAAAAGAGACATTATCAAAAGACTGAGAGTCTAAGCTTTGCTCATCTGATGATGTAGCCGAGAATTTGGAGGAGTTAAAATCTGAAGAATGGAAAGCCGAATTATGTGGGGCATTTTTCCGAGAAGCCCAGGCATAATGGTTCCGAAAAAGCGCAATAAGCAAACTAGAAAAAACTAAAAGCCCGGTAAAGCTAAAGCTAAATAAAAACAGAATCTTAATAAGCGGAGAAGCTGAATAAATCATAACAAACTCACAAACCACCCCCGCAGTTTCATAGCCACAATTTAATGAAAAAGAATAATGCAGACCTAGTTATAATCGAAAGTCCATCAATAAAGGCCGGTGATCAGAGCCAAAATCAGGACCGCGCCATTTTCTTAAAATCTTCATATCAGGTTTAACAAAAAAATGATCAATGCCTAGCTGCAAGATAGGTAATTTGAGATACCACAATTGCCGAAAGCGCTGAGGCCAGGTCACAGTGATTTTCCCAGCCATTTTCAAGCTTGAGTTCGCTGCAAAATCCCGAAGTAAAGCTGAGAACACAGTAGCATTCATATCGCCGCCAAGAATAGTTGGTGATTTCGTTGTTTTAGAAATATGCGTGGCGAGATGTTCAAATTGTTCGCGCTGTGTAGAATATTTCCAATTGGGGCGTGCAGAGTGAGTAGCAAAAAGTTGCAAGCCTTTTAATTTTCCATCAAAAGAGGCTGTAATTAGCGGAAGCTGGTGAGGGCCAAAATTTTCAGCTTTCACTTCAGTCCATTTATGCCGAGACAGCAAGGCAACACCGCAAAGCCAATCATCACAATAAGACATATAAGGATAGATCGTCTTCAGCTCTTTGAGTGCGCGCCAGTCCTTTAGAGTGATCTCTTGTAAGATGACAAAATCAGGTTTTTCAGTTTTGAGATATGTTTTAAGCCGGTCCATTGTTTTGGCAAGTTCCCAGGCATTAAATGTCATCACATTATAGATGGGCTCTTTAGCTTTCGCCCTGTCAAAAGCTTCGATGGATACGCGGTCATAATTAAAACTAAGCCCAAAGCAAATAGCTGAAATAGCTGCTGAGACAATAGCCGTTCTTGGAAGGCGCCAATGCAAGCCCACAATGAACAAAATCGTCCCAACAAAAGCGTAATGAAGGTAAAAATTAGAAAGAATATCCGTAATTGGCTGCCGTAAATGGGATAAACCCGCGCAGGCTAGTATTATTAGCAGCCAGTATGCTGATTGAATAACGATTTGCATAAGGTCTGATACCCAAAAACAGTTAAGTCTGACACCCAAAAAACAGTTAAAAATCACTGTGGTAACGAAAAAATACAGCAGGTAAAAAAACGACAGTAAAGCACGAAACTCATTTCGTCTAGAACCAAAAATAATTCATGAAAAGTTGTTTAATTAAGACAGTTTTATGAAAAATCACAAAAAAATTCGAGAATAATAGATTTGTTAAGGCTGTAATGATGCCATGAAAGCGAAAGCCTGAAAAGAGGAAACAAATAAAATCAGCTGAGTAAAGCCAAGTTCATTCCTTGAAGGGACTAGAAATTAACCATATGATCAATTGAGCTCAACTTTTATGGGCCGAAATCTTAAGCGATCCTCGAAAAAGGCTTGATTGAATTTACCTATGTTGGAAATGACAGTCACAACAAAAATTGTCATCGGAACTGCTGTGGTTTTGTTACTCGGCGGGTATCTATACATGCGTCAGCACGCAAGAGAATTAGCTAACAAATACAAGAGAATTCAAAGGCAAAAGTTCAAATCAAAAGAACCCGTGATCATCGAGGAAATCATCGCGCAGCTAAACGGCGGACTTCAAAAGGGACGTAAACACCAAGAGCAAAACCTACAGCCTTCACTTGCAGGCAACGCCGGTAGGGGGAACGATGGCAAAGATATAAAACTTCCATTGGAACCAACAACAATCTCAACACCAGTGCGTCTTCCCAACTCAAAACAGTCTGAAAATCATAATAAGGTTTTAAAAAACCATTGCGGACAAGCGCAACAGCTACGGCCAGTAAATACAGTAAATTGGACGTCGCAAAACAATAAAGCGCCGGAACTTCCTCAAACTTCAATTATTACGAAGTCTCAAAATGTAGATCTAAACCATCAAAACAGTCTTCAAGAGCGCTTGTCCAGGGAGATGAATTCAGAAGTTAAACCGCCAATAAAACCACCACCTCCTAATCCAACAGCAAAGTCTACAATCGAAGAGATACAACTAAAGGAACTTGACTTACCTAAATTTGTTAAAGAGACAAAAGGTAATTCTGATTATTCAAGCACGAACGTGAATAAAGAGAGCTATCCGGTAAGAGGGCAGGTTAAAAGTTCTGGCATTGCGCAAGAATTGATCTTTCAAGAGGACGAAACTCTCTACACGCACATCAATGATTATGCAAAATGGGTTGCACTGCAAAGCAGTCATTTCACACTCGAATATTATGAAAATAATACACTTACTGAGATCATCCCTCTTATTTTTAATAATGAAGGTCTATCGCGTTTAAACGGTCATTGGTTCGAAATGTTCCGCCCCTTTGATTTGAGCAACCTTCTTTCAGAATTAGATAAAAGTAATTCTACCGTTTATTGCTCTTTCTCACGCACTGATATTGAGCACCTTTGCAAACCAGCTTTGCAAATTTTAGCTTATGTCGAGTTTGAAGCATCACCACGCTATGAAATAGTGTTGGAAGAATGCGCACTAAAAGAATTTGTAAATTTTCTTCAAGAGCTAAAAACCATGGCAAATCAAGATAATTAAAATGGCTAATCACAGAACGGCCAAATATTTTATGTTAATAAAAACTAATAATCTAATCGGGTAAGATCTGCAAAAAACATTGCATTTTTCCGAATATTTCGTAACGTAAAACAAATTTCGTTTCTAAGTGCGGATGCTTTGTGGGCATCTAAAGCACAAACTAAAAGTGCGGATGCTTTGTGGGCATCTAAAGCACAAACTAAAAGTGCGGATGTTTTGTGGATATCTGAAGTACAAAATACAAAGGGTGAGCCAAACGTGATTAAAAAAGCCGTGAAACTAAAAAAAACTGTTTTTACAATCTTAAGTTCAGTGTTAATTGCCTGTTTTTTTATTTCTCCCTCAATCGCAGAAGAAAATTACACTATCAAACAATATATTAAAGATCGTGGATTAAAGAACGCACGTGTCGTAGCCCCAGGGCGTTTGAAAATTGATGGTACACGATTAATCTGCGGCAAACGGCCAACAATATTCGACCCAACATTGGATGATTTTGGCGGGGCTTTTGACGGGTTTATAATTCTTAACCCACGCTTGATCAAACGTCTGCCTCGTCAAGTTAAAATTTGGATATATTCTCATGAATGTGCTCATCAATTTAGAGGGCCAGATGAGGCAACAGCCGATTGCTTTGCTATTAAGCGCGGCGTACGGCGTGGCTGGTTAAAAGCCGATGGCATGAAACAAATCTGTAAATTCATTTGGTCAGCCCCTGCATCTCACATGCATCCACCTGGGCCAGAACGCTGTGCATATATGAAGCGTTGCTTTGCTTCAGTTCAAAAAAAGAAATAACTAAGAATTTATGAGTTTAGGGCCTAGCTAATAGGCATTAGCCAATAGAACTGCTTTTTTCAGCCAAAGCTATGGGCTAATCAAAAATTTAGTCAAGGTACTGGGCTCAAGCGTCCAGAACCTTTGGCAAGTACCTTTTACCTGAACCCTTGACAGCACCGCTCACAAATGAAAAAAGAAACTAATAATTTTGCAGTTTCTCTTGTAACCTTGTTTTTTTAGGGCCTTGATGAGGTCATATAGGGTTTCAACTAGAGAAAACGAAGCGACAAACAATTTCACTTGCTGGAGCCTTTCATGGACAAATTTACCACCCTTACAGGTGTTGCTGCCCCATTGCCTATGATCAATATTGATACAGATATGATCATTCCAAAGCAGTTTCTAAAAACAATCAAAAGAACTGGGCTAGGCGTCAATTTGTTTGATGAAATGCGCTATGATGACAATGGCGAAGAAATCGCTGATTTTGTTCTAAATCAACCCTCATATCGCGATGCAAAAATACTCGTTGCTGGTGATAATTTTGGCTGTGGTTCAAGCCGTGAGCATGCGCCATGGGCCATTAAAGATTTTGGCATTAGCTGCATCATCGCACCAAGCTTTGCTGATATTTTCTATAATAATTGCTTTAAAAACGGCATCTTACCCATCAAGTTGCCACAAGAACAAGTTGATAAATTATTAGATGACGCGTCTCGTGGTGCCAATGCAACAGTGACGATTGATCTTGAAGCTCAAGAAATTAAAGGGCCAGATGGCGGTACTATTTCTTTTGAAATTGAAGCTTTCCGTAAGCATTGCCTACTTGAGGGGCTTGATGACATTGGCCTCACAATGAAAAAACAAGACAGCATCACATCTTTTGAAGAAAAGCTAACAGCAGCTCGTCCTTGGATATAAAAACTAGGTGCTCGAGTGAGAAATAAGGATAATTTTGTTTAAAATATACTTATTCTTATACATAAAAGACCTTAAAGAATTTTAATGAAACCTCGCCCAAGTAATGCTGCTAAGCGGGGTTTTGTTGTATTTGAGTGGTTTTTTCACGAATATTCACCTAGAAAATGGATTAATCACATTTTTCTGACAATTTACAAAGGCTTTCTGACTGGAAATTTAAAGGTTTTTCAGACAAAATAAGGTGTCAATCATTGTGAGAGTGACAATTAGGGAGGAGGCTTCCTATTTTGGACACTTAGAAAAGAGCTAGAAATGCAAAATAAATTTTCAACTAAGCTTATGGCCACTTTGATCTTAGCGTTGTCTATGGGCAGCTCTTTCTCTGCTTACTCACAAGCCACCGAAAACAAATCGAAAAATAATGCGGAGCAAGCCTCATCTGCCGATGAATATGGAGAGACCAACCCAGAAGAGCTCTCCATGAAATACTACATCAAAAACATGAGTAGAAACCTAAACCGTGGCCATGATTTCGTATGTTCGCTTGGTTATCTAGCAACCAAAGCAGGTGATCATAAAGACGCTATCAAAATTTTTAAAACTTGCGCCAAGCATGGCAATCAGGCTTCTAAAGTTTGGATGTCTTACATGCATCAAAATGGCTTTGGTGTAAAAAAGGATGCGCAAAAATCTACTGAGTGGGTCAAAGATGCTGCTGATGAAGGCTATTCAATCGGCAAATATAATTATGGTCTGGCGCTCCTTAAAGGGTACGGCGTAAAGCGCGATAAAGAAGCTGGAAAAGCAATCATCGATGAAGTTGCCGCAGACGGTGACATCCACGCAAAAGAGCTAAAAGAATCTAACTACAACCCTGATGTCGTGACACCAGATGCAGACCAGGCTGATAAAGCTCCATTATTCTAATAAAATCACAATGTTTTAAAATAAGAGCATTTCTTTAAAGTTATAATAAAAAAATGCTCTAGTAATTGCTTACAACATAATATAAAAATCATATCTGTTTTTAAATATAATTAGGAAGCTAACTAATGTTGAAGGCAGCTAAAAAACTTGGATTAATAATTTTTCTAGTCATGAACTTTCTTTCCATTAGCATGGCCTGGGCTGAGGGAAACGAGACGTATTTGGATGAGAATGGGGTAACGAACCCTGAAGAGATGTCGATCAAAAGCTACATTTACAAACTAACTCCTGCGTTAAGCCGAAACCAACAGTCAGCTTGTGCATGGGGTTATGCGGCGACAATTGCTGGTGAATATAAAACCGCCGTTGATATTTTCCGGCAATGCGCGATCTATGGCAATCAAGCTTCAAAAATCTGGATGTCTTATATGTACCAAAACGGTCTTGGAGTAAAAAAAGATCCAGTAAAGTCAACAGACTGGGTTCGAGAATCAGCTCAAGATGGTTATTCAATTGGAGAGTTTAATTATGGTCTATCTCTCCTGAAGGGCTATGGTGTAAGGCGAAATGTTAAGGCTGGAAAATCATTTATTGATAGAGCTGCCAGACAAGGTGACGTTGATGCAGTCATTTTACAAAACTCAAACTACAACCCTGATGTCGTCACTCCGGACGCAGATCAAGCTGATAAAGCGCCACTGTTTTAAAGCGGTATTTTTTTAAAGAAAATTTTCAATGTTTTTGATGGTCTAAATTGAAAAGAATAAACGAGTGATGGCAAAGGTCTCACTCGTTTATTCTGTAAGTTCTAAGGTAATTTCTTTTTTCCGAATAATTTTAGTTTTACGCATAATAGTAACAACTCCCTCATAAGTTCCAAGAGGCCAGGTATCCAATCGTCTTCTCTTACCAGTAACAGCTCTATAACGTGCTTTGTTACGTTTTAAAGGGCCAGCAAGGTTTTCAGTTCTAAAGCCACCAGGCCCGGTGAGAAATAATCGAAGTTGATCCCCTTTTAAAAAATTAGCAACCCTTGCATATATTACTAATTTATCTGAATAACGCGTGAGAGGATCCTGGTCATAATAAATTTCTCTCTCTCCAACTTTCAAAACTTGAGAGCTAAATCCAACCTCCATAATGTGAGAAGATTTATATGGGAAAGCACGCAGGGTTTCCTCATCCCACAAGCTATTGCCCCGAAGTCTGCAAGAATTTTCCGATGTCGGTGAGCCAACTTTAGCGCCGGTAAACGGGTCAACTACAACGCCTTCATGACGAATGGTAAGATGAACATGAGGCATCCCTGTTCGCCCTGAAAGGCCGACAAGCCCTAAAGTCTCACCTCTTGCTACGGTTTGTCCAGATTGAACAACCAAAGAACCTTTTTTCAAATGGCAATATTGACTTGCCCAGCCATTGCCATGGTCAATAACAAGCCCATTGCCGCATTCTTTTCCTCTAACAAGAGCGCGATCAGCATTGGTTCTGATAAGCCTGTCCGTCACACCATCACGAACCCTCAAAACAGTACCGGGCGCGCTGGCAATCACATCTATACCTTTTTCATAGACCTTAGCATTCACCAATCGAAAGTCAGTGCCTTTATGCCCATCATATGTCTGACTACCGCAATGATAGTCTTGAGTTGTTGTTGAAGGATCGATGTCAACATATTGCTGAATAATGCATTCCTCATTCGGGATACAATCAATCGGTTTTGAAAATTGAGGAGTATCTGCAAAACTTGGAAAAAGAAATAAAAGCCAAACAAAAAAGCTAAATAGGAGAGTAAATGAAAGAGAAAACGGTCTTTTTGAGCAGTTAAAAAAAGCCAGGCTTTGCATTACATTCTCCATTTTGGTAGTTGTTTTAACAAGAAGTGGTGTTCCAATAGCTAAAAAGATAAGAAAATCATACCTACTAAACCTTGAAAAATTCTTGCAGCAGGGCTAAGCAAACACATCAAATAAACACAAAAGAATTATGAGACGGTATAATGAGCACATTTGATCTTTTGATCTTGCCTGGTGATGGCATCGGAACCGAAATAATGACCGAAGTTGATCGCATCATTACTTGGTTTAATAAACAAGGTAACATTACCTTTAATTGCGAACATGACCTTGTAGGCGGTGCCGCCTATGATGCCCATGGATGTGCTATAACAGACGCAGCAATGGAAAAAGCTCAAAAAGCTGATGCTGTCATCTTCGGAGCAGTTGGTGGCCCGAAATGGGATGACGTACCCTACGAAGCCCGCCCAGAAGCTGGTCTCCTACGTCTTCGCAAAGACTTAGGTCTTTTTGCAAACCTACGCCCAGCCATTTGCTATCCAGCGCTCGCAGAAAGCTCAAGCTTAAAGACAGAGCTAGTTGAAGGGTTAGATATTCTCATTGTGCGCGAGTTAACAGGCGGCGTTTATTTTGGTGAGCCAAAAGAAATCACTGATCTTGGCGATGGCCAAAAACGCGCTGTCGATACCCAGCTTTATGAAACGTACGAAATTGACCGCATTGCACGCGTTGCATTTGATTTAGCTGGCAAGCGCGGTAGCCTTGTCCACTCAGCAGAAAAACGCAATGTTATGAAAACAGGCGTGCTTTGGCATGAAGTGGTGAGCAAGGTTCACCAAGAGTCTTTCTCAGATATTAAATTAGAACATATCTTAGCCGACAATTGCGCCATGCAGTTGGTGAGAACACCAAAACAGTTTGATGTGATTGTAACAGATAACCTTTTCGGTGATATCTTGTCTGACGTAGCGGCAATGCTAACGGGTTCACTTGGCATGTTACCATCAGCCTCATTAGGCGCAGCTGATGAAAACGGCAAAACAAAAGCCATGTACGAACCTGTTCACGGTTCAGCGCCTGATATCGCAGGTGAAGGCAAAGCCAACCCGATTGCAATGATTGCAAGTTTTGCAATGGCGCTGCGTTATTCATGCAATTTGCCATCAGAAGCTGACATGGTTGATAAAGCTGTAGCCAATGTGCTTGACCAAGGCCTGCGCACAGCAGACATCATGCAAGATGGCAAACAGCTAATCACAACCAGCGAAATGGGCACAGCAATTTTAAATGAATTGGAAGACTTAGTTGCCTAAGGTGCTTTAGTCGCTTAATTGCGGAGCATGTCTTTCCAATAAGTTAGATAAGTAAAAGGGCTCTTTCAAAAATGAAGAAAGAGCCCTTTTCTTTTAAAAAAGCATAAGAAGAAGAGGCTCTGCCCCTTTAATAGTTCGGTTGTTGCGCCGGTTGCTAGTAGGCAAACTGAAGGCTTGTTAAAAGAGTGGGCAATTGAAGCACAACTAAAAAGTATAGTCATAAGAGTTAAAGAATCTTGCATTACGAAGAAGGAGTGACGCCACTTCGGCGACAGGACATGGCGTAGCGCCAGTGTAGCCCGGCGCAAGCGCCGCCCAGCGGAGGGCCCGTTGTGATAACAACGGAGTAGCCCGTGAGTTATAAAAAAAGAGAGAAACATGAAAGTTTATTTCATTGGAGCAGGGCCCGGAGCCGCTGACCTATTGACCCTAAGAGCAAAAGCTTTGATAGAGCAATGTCCTGTCATTTTATACGCAGGCTCATTGGTACCTGTTGAAGTTCTACAATTTGCACCAGATGAAACCCGCAAAATAAACACAGCTCCCTTAAGTCTGGGAGAAATTATCGAAGAATTGAAACAGGCAGCCAGTGAGGGCAATGATGTAGCAAGGCTCCATTCCGGAGATCCGTCGCTTTACAGTGCAATCGCTGAACAATCTGCGTTACTTCGCGAGCTGGGCATTGAATATGAAGTGGTCCCCGGTGTTCCAGCCTTTGCAGCAGCAAGCGCGGCTCTAGGGCTTGAGTTGACACTACCTGAAGTGAACCAAACGGTTATACTTACAAGGACGTCTAAACGTGCCTCGGCCATGCCAGAGAGTGAGAGCTTGAAAATTCTGGGAGCATCAAAAGCTCTGTTAGCTATTCATCTATCTGCCAAGAATGCAGATCAAATAATCGAAGATCTTGTGCCCAATTACGGTGAAGATTGCCCTGTCTACATAACATGTGACGTTTCATGGCCAACGGAAAAATTAGTAAAAACAAAACTCTCCATGTTAAGCGCAACATTAAAAGAGCACGGCATTGAACGAACAGCCATCATTTTTGTTGGTAAAGCTCTAGATCAGGAATTGGTGAGAAAAAGCGCGTTATACGATAAAGACCACAACCGCCATCTAAAACCGGCTAGTGAATAGATTAACCAAATCAATAAGTGTGTATGACGAAGAAGGAGCATTGCCCTTTTCGGGTAATGGGACATGGCGAAGGTCAGCGAAGCCCGGCGCCTAGAGCCGCCACTCGGAGGCCCAAGCGCTTCAGAGCTGGGCGGTTGCGTAGTGGGCAACTGAAGCCCATCAAAAAAGCATAGCCGTGAGAGAAAACAAGCTTCCTCAACCACCACCTCGGCGAAAGGCTAAGTCAAAATCATCAATGAACTTGTTTTGAGCTTCATCAGACATGCCGTCGAATTCAAGAGTTACTTCCATCTGAGGTAAACTCAATAAGCCTGTCACTTGTCTGTCTGGCAGAATTGTAAAAGAAATAAAAGCTTCACCGGTCTCTTGAGGTATTTTAAAGCGAGTTGAGTTCTTATCGAAATTTTCATTGGGTACTAAATGGTCTAAACTTCTAAAAAACTCTGTAGGCTTTGCGCTCATTATTTTTTTTACAGACATAATAAATTTTCCCGAACAGCATCTTATTTTTTGATAATCACTCTATCATCACTAATCAGAAATGATATTTCACAAAATGAATGAATAAAGGCCACATGAAGTATGTAATGCATACATAGCCAAATGAAATTAAAGCAGACAATGAAAAAATAAAATAGCCGTTTCAAATCACAAAAGTGAGAAGACGTCTCTATAGTGGGAAAATATAGACTAATTAATAAAGCTCAAGCTCAATTCGGCGGTTAAGAGCTTCATTTTCAGGACTATCATTCGGGGCAATTGGCGATGTATCACCAAGGCCTACCGCACGTAAACGAGCTTTTTTAACACCAGTTTTAATGAACTGGTCCATAACAGAACTGGCTCGTAAGCCAGAAAGACGTTGGTTGGTTTCAGGATTGCCTCTTGAATCAGTATGTCCAGAGATAATGACTTTCACGCGGTCGCAATCTTGTAAGATAACAGAGATATCTTTCACTGTTTCAATACTAATACGAGATAATTTATGCCGTCCTGGCAAAAACTCAATTGGCTGTTCTTTGAGAACAGAAAGAACGGCATTCTGACAACTTTTGACAGACTTGAGATCAGAAGGCTCTTCTTTAGCTGCCTCTTTAGTAACAACAGGTTTTGTCTCGCGGTTAACAAGCTTGAGTTTCTTGGGTTTAATTCCTCTTTCAAACAGGTCTTTACGTTCGTCATCGGTCATATATTCAACAACCGGAGATCCGTTTTCATCAGTAGAGTTAGCGGTGGTAGTATAACCAAGTAAAAAAACACAAAGAACCCAAAGCCCTAGCACAAGAAATAATCCTCTATGAGTTTGATAGACCGCCATCTTAAAACCCTCACCCAATATCCGCGCAATTCATGTTCTTCTATCCTTACTAAGAATGAAGCGCACTTGTAAAGACTTAGCCCCAAAGCTCCCCAACAAATGCTCGAGCTTGAGGATAAAGTCCTAGCGCGGTTGCAGGTGGGCAACTGAAGCGCATCAAAAAAGCGCGGTTGCAGGTGGGCAACTGAAGCGCCACTAAAAAACGCGGTTGCTGGTAGGTATCCCGAAGGAGCAGTAATGCGACGGTTGCTTGTGGGCAAACTGAAGGAGTACTAAAAGAACATGCAATTGAAACTAAATTTTTCCGTTTTTGACCCATTGGAGAAGTTTTTCTTATTATAACGTCCACTAGAGCTCACTATTCCGAAAGGAATACCGCTTCCATCATATCATTCTGCCAAGCTTTAAGAGTTGTTGTACCCTTAAGCCCAAGCTTCTCATAGTTCACAACATAGACCCCGTCACTTGTCATGCGCACGGCGTCCTTGAAGTCGGCCTGTTTGAGAAGGTCTTGTGCCATCACACCAACGTAGAACACATCATCCCAAATATATCTGTACGAATAAAGCTGCAGTCCGTTTTGAAGTGTGGCAACAGGGCGAATGTCACGCTTCAATCGACGATCGGACAAAATCTGCTGCAATCCTTTTTGAAGTTGCTTAACATTCACACATTTGCCACCAATCTTTTGCGTCCCGGTTGGGCAAACACATTGACCAGCCCCGTTACGAATGCGCCCATGTGTACAAGATCTTTGTTGCACTACCGGCTTTTTCTTCGGCGATTTTTGTTTAATCGGCTTCTGCCCGCCGATACTGAGCTGGCCGGGAGCGGGAGTTTTGCTGCGTTTGCATGTTTTTCCATTCCATAAACAGCCAGGGCACCGACAACTTGGTGGCGCATTTCCTATACCCCAAGTTTTTTTCTTCGGTTTGATTTTAGGCTTAGGGGCTGTGTAACGGCTTACACATTTGCCTTTGACGAGTTTAAACCCTGGGCCACAACCATCATCATGAGGATTGTTGACTTCATCATTACGCACACATTTACCCTTCACGCGCTCATGAAAGGCTGGACATTTGTTTTTCCATACGATCTTACGGCAGCGCCCCTTTCTAAAAGACGTTCCCCTCGGACAAACGCACTTGCCTTGACTTCTGCTAGAAATATAAATACGCCCCTTTGTACATTTGCGAGACTTCTTCACCACTGGCTTGACTTTTGGCGTAGTTTTCGCGCCAGGGCAACCTGCGGGGAGCGCCCCGCACCGTCTCATCATACTACAGATCGCTTTGCGGCTGCCCTTCAGCTGAAATGTTGCCCCAAATGGCGACAGCGCAACATGCATAGTGTTGGAGGCCATCATGCGCTCAACTGTCTGGGAGTTTACGGGAAACCCATGGACGACAGAACCAATACCAAATTCTCCATTGGCCACTCCATGATCTGCAACCGCATTGGGCAGTCCTTCACCTTCAGAAAACCAGATGCCAATACGAGGTGCACCATTGTCTTGGCGTTTTAAAGAAGACTCAATTCCTTGTTGTGCCCGTTCATAAAATTGAGGATAGCTCCCTGATGAAAGCTGACGGATAACAGCACCAAGTCGATAACCCAATCCACCTGACATATTATTGTCTTTGCAATAAGTCACGAGTTCCAAGCCGCGTGTACGAACGCGGGCTGTATGAAGAGAGAGCCCTTCACGAGAAACCATACGTTTGCCAGTAAACCAAGACGAGTTGCCGGCTCCCATATCAAGCATTGATAAAGTCGGCTGCTTAACTTTTGATGGGGGTGTAATAAGCGGTTTTGATTTTGGGTTCGTAATCTTCTCTTGACTTGCTGGATTTTCGGCAAGACGTTTTACATAGGCCCGGGCAAGGTCTGCGCGAAACCCAGTAGAGTACTTGTTTAAAAAAGCTTCCCAGCCTTCAATTGTATTCAGTTCTTTGGCACTCTCAAAAGCTTCTTTTTCTGTAATGCTGCTACTTGGTGTATCCGCAATTTTTGCTACGCTGCTATTTGCATAAGCCCGGCACGTATCAATAAATTGTTTGATTGCAGGCCGTCCCTTACCCAGCTCAACATTACTCGCGTTATATCCTGGAACGAGATATGAAAGTCTTTCTTTTCCTGTTAAGGCCTCCCATAATGCGTCATCATGTTTGAGGTCAACAAGAACGCCAGTAATTCCTTCTTCGGCCAGTGTCCCGAAAACCTGCCCCTTTATTTCTTTTGAAAATCCACCACCAGAAAAACGCAAACTGACAGCTGTTCCCTCTTTCAATGAACCAATATCAGCTCCAAAAGTGATAGATGAAAATTGAGAAGACGTACTTGCTGCCCCATCACAGATTGCTGCGATTTGTGCCGCATCTGTTTCTGGAATGCCATAGACTAGTCGAGCTGTGGCTCGTCCTTTATTTGAGGGGTCATTACCTTCATTGAACTGCCAAATAAACTCTTCTTGCGAAAGAGCCACTCCTCCTTGAACAGTCATTACTCCTATCAGGCAAAATAGAAATAACACTGATCGCAGCACAGAAAAGAAAGGCATAACAAATTTGTCCCTTAAAACTTTGTTTTTCATCAGAAAAGCTTTAGGAGAAACTCTAAAAGATTAAAACAGGTGACGCAAATTAAAATAATTTAATTGTTTAATCTGGGCGGCAACTAATGGCACATAGCTGAAATATCCAATCTATCCACCCGAAGAAGGAGTTCAGCCCTTTTCTGGCTGAAAGACATGGCACAGCCATAGAGAAGCCCTGCGCTTGGCACAGCATAGCGCGGTTGCCGCGCCGGTTGCAGGTGGGCAAGTTGAAGGCGCATCAAAAGAGGAGGCAAGCTAAAGCGCCTCTAAAAAGTAATAGCCCATCAGAGATAACTAGAGAGAAAACTAACTACGAGTTTCAAGCTCGTCTTTGTAAGTCCGTTGATAGCCAGTTGTCACAATGCCAGTTGATTTCTTCCAGGTCTCTGCATCAAACTTACCGTCAAAGTCAAAACTATCAAACCCGCATCTGAGTAAATAAGCAGCTTGATCCACCAGCACATCACCTTTAACGCGTAGTTCTTTCTCAAATCCAAGGTCTTCACGCAAGCCCCGCGCTTGTGAATAAGCACGCCCATCAGTGAAGGCCGGTAACTCAAGAACAACGATGTCAGCTTTAGCAATCAAGTCGGCATGATCTTGAACTGATACATCATTGGCAATTAACAAACCAATACGTCCGGAGTGGTTTGAAAGTCTCTCAGCCTTTTCCAACATAACATTCAGCGGAATGATAATATCAGCAGATGATGGAACATCCGCTTCTTCGTCAAGAATTGTCCAGCTATCTTCGATGATAGCTCCATCTTTAATGATCGGCATATAAAGCCTCCTTAAAGGGCTCTAGCCCTACGCGTTTAACAACCTGAAGGAATGTTTCATCTTTTTCATCACGCAATTCAACGTAGCGATTTACAAGTGTATCAATAGCTCCAGCAACATCGTCACCAGAAAAACCAGGGCCAATAATTTCACCAACAGCGGCCGCCTCGTCACCTGAACCACCCAATGTGATTTGGTAATATTCCTCCCCCTTTTTATTCAAGCCAAGAATACCGATATGGCCCGCATGATGATGACCACAGGCATTGATGCAGCCGGAGATCTTAACTTTTAAATCGCCAATATCTTCCTGGCGTTTTTGATCTGCAAACTTTTCAGATATTTTTTGCGCAACAGGAATTGAACGAGCGGTCGCCAAGGCACAATAGTCAAGCCCTGGGCAGGTAATCATGTCTGTAATAGCGCCAATGTTAGCAGTTGCTAAACCAGCAGGAACGAGGGCTTGCCAAAGCTCAAACAAATCTTCCTCTTTGACATGAGCTAAAACGAGGTTCTGTTCATGACTGACACGAATTTCACCGAACGAATATTTTTCAGCCAAATCAGCAACCAAATTCATTTGCTCATCTGTTGCATCGCCAGGAATACCAGCAATTGGCTTTAAAGAAATATTCGCAATTGCATAGCCCGCTTGCTTGTGAGCAGCAACATTCCGTTTGACCCATGAGTCAAACGCAGCATTTTCAGAGCGCGCTTTAGTGAGAGCTACAGGGTTTGCTTCAGCGGCTTGATAATCAGGCAAAGTAAAAAAGTCTTGAATACGTTCAATCTCACCAGCAGGCGCTCTTAATTTATCCTTCTCAAGTCCGTCGAATATTTTCTCAACTTTGGTTTTAAATTCATCAATACCTGTTTCGTGCACAAGGATCTTAATGCGGGCCTTATATTTATTATCACGGCGGCCTTCAAGGTTATAAGCCCGAAGGATCGCAACAAGGTAAGGCAGTAAATCATCTAGGCTGATAAAGTCTCTAATTTTCTTGCCAACCATAGGCGTGCGGCCAAGACCGCCACCAACATAAACATCAAAGCCGATTTCACCGGCATCATTTTTTAAAACTTGTATGCCAATGTCATGAAAGGCAATAGCCGCCCGGTCGCTCGAAGCTCCCGTGATCGCAATTTTAAATTTACGAGGCAGGTAAGAAAATTCAGGGTGCAGACTAGACCATTGACGCATCAACTCAGCGTAAGGGCGTGGATCTGTAACTTCATCCGCAGCCACTCCCGCCCATTGGTCAGATGTCACATTGCGAATGCAGTTGCCACTGGTTTGAATGGCATGCATCCCAACATCAGCGAGGTCATCTAAGATGTCCGGCAGGTCTTTTAATTTTGGCCAGTTAAATTGAATGTTTTGGCGGGTTGTAAAATGCCCATACCCTTTATCATACTTAGTGGCAATCATGGCCAGTTGCCGCATTTGTGCAGATGACAAAGTGCCATAAGGAACAGCCACGCGCAGCATGTAAGCATGCAATTGCAGGTAAACTCCGTTCATTAACCGCAAAGGACGAAAATGAGCTTCTGATAATTCCCCAGAAAGTCGGCGCTCAACTTGATCACGAAACTGGGCTGCCCGTTCGCGTACAAATTTTTCATCAAAATCATCATAAACATACATGGAGTAATTCCTGTTATTCTCTTAATATTCAATAACCTAGTGCAATCATTGTGCGGATGCTTTGTGGGCATCTGAAGCACAAAAATGCAGATGCTTTGTGGGCATCTAAAGTACAAAAGTGCGGATGCTTTGTGGGCATCTGAAGCACAAAAAAGCCAACTGAAGCGCAAATTAAATAGCGCGGTTGCTGGTGGGCAACTGAAGCGCAAAATTAAAAGTCTGCATAAACAATTGAAGGGCCGGTAGTGCGCATCTTTTCACGAATAAGGTCTGGCACTAGCTTTCCCGCATCATCTCGTTTTACAACAATGGGGTATACATCAATTACAAGGTTGGTTTCTTCTGCCTTGGAGATTAATAAATCAAGCTCATCAATTTGCTCAGCCGTTGTTGCAATTTTTGCGTTTTGTAAATCAGGAGACCAGTTGCCGTTTTCAGCATAAAAAACAACATCGCCCTCGCGCAGCAATTGCCCTGTTAAAACTTGATCACCTTTTAGCTTTTTTGCCATTGTTTCTCTTGCCGTTATTTCTCTTTTTGGTTGTCTCTATTTGCGGTTGCTAATTTTACATAGCCTACCTAATTTAAAATCGTGCTTGATGAAAATGAGTTAAATCACTTTTCTGTTCAGCGACACAACATTACTAACTTCAATTGATTGAATGCGGTTGTCTGCTGAAAGCCCCATATCTTCATAAGAAAGGCCAATAAATAAAATCGCAGGCCCTTTAATCGAAAGCGTTTTAATCGTTAAAGTAAGGTCTTGAAGAGATGAAGAAAAAATCCGTTCATGATCATGACTTGCGTTCTCAACAACAATCACTTCTGAAGTTAAATCAGCCCCTGCCTGCTTGAGTGTTTCTACAATCTCAGATGCGATTTTTACACCCATATAAATGGCAAAAGGTCGGCCCGTTTTCATAAACTCAACCACATCATCAGCAACCACCTGATCTTTGGTCGCAGCGGTTAGAAATGTAATTGATCTGTGCTCACCACGAAATGTAAGCGGTAATTTGATCGAGGCGCTGGCAGCCTGTGCTGCGCTAATACCTGGTACAACTTCAACTTCGATACCAAACAACTGGCAAGCTGCAAGCTCTTCTTGCAAACGTCCAAAAATGCTCGGGTCACCGCCTTTTAGGCGAACAACCCGTGAGCCGTCCATAGCTTCGCGCACTATAATTTGGTTGATCTCTTCTTGTGATGTAGATGGTTTGCCTGCTTGTTTGCCGACATAAATTCGTTTCGCATCACGGCGTGCATAATCAAGGATGTCAGGGTTTGCCAAACGGTCAACCACAAGCACGTCAGCTTCTTGCAAAAGGCGGTGTGCTTTTAGTGTCAGATATTCAGGGTTGCCAGGTCCGGCACCAATAAGAGCAACTGAGCCCTTTGGCTTATGAGCGTCACCATCATTATCAGTTGCAGAATGATCAAGTTCAGCTAGAATTTCGGCTTCAAGGGCAAGAGCTGCACCAGGTTGGTCACCTCGCAAAATAGCTCTGCGAAACGCGCCTTGCATCAAACGCTCCCACACGCGCAAACGCGCACGACCGTCATCAATTCTTTTCTTTAAAGTCTCTCGAATACGTGTGGCCTGACGAGCCAAATCACCCAAATTTGCAGGCAAGTTTTTGTCGAGCAGCGCTTTAATATCTCTTGCAATCATTGGCGCTGTACCTTCTGTGCCAATAGCAACAGTAATAGGTGCGCGCTCAACCAGAGAGGGAGTTAAAAAATCACATTGAGCAGGTGTGTCGACAACGTTCACCAAAACACCAGCAGCTCGAGCTGCATCAGCAACAAGGGTATCGAGTGCTTCATCATCATAGGCGGCATAAACAAGTCGTTTGCCTTGCACGTCATCAGCTTTAAAGTCACGTTCCGATAGGTTTATATTTGGAAAATCTTTGATGAAACTCAAGATATCGTCTTCAAATTCAGGCGCAACAACAGTTATTGTGGCTTCAGTTTTACTCAAAAGCCTGAGTTTCTGCAGAGCGGTCTCGCCGCCTCCAGTTACCAACACATGTGCACTTTTCGTTTCAACGAATATCGGAAAAAATTTCATAATCTAAGCAGTTGCCTCAGCTTTAATGTTTGAAGATGCTCCAGATGGCATCGTATCCGGCAAAGAGGCATCAGTTAAACGAAGCTCCAGCCCATCAAGCTCTTCTTCATAAATAATCTGACAAGAAAGTCGAGAATAATCCGTCACAATTGGTAAGCTATCAAGCATATCTTCTTCATCATCGCGCATTTCATGTAAACGTGCCGTCCATTCAGGAGCAACTTCCACCTGACAAGTCGCACAAGCACAAGCACCACCACATTCAGCTTTAATAGGCAAGCCATGCTCACGAATAATCTCCATCACTCTCCACCCTTCAACGGCTTCAAGCACATGCAATTTACCCTGTTGATCTATTACGTTAATCACGCCCATTTTAAAATCGTCCATTTATAAGGTCTAAATAGAAAAAGACTATTTGTTTAACACAAGTAAAGGCCTCTCCATAGTTGTAAGAGGCCACAATAACTGCCCGCTCTTAGGAAGACATACGAACTGGCTTTCCATCTACAAAATGAATGCCACATTCAGTTTTTTCAGCACCACGCCAGCGACCCGCACGCGGGTCCTCACCTTCAGCGACGGGTGAAGTGCAAGGAGCACAACCAATTGAAGGATAGCCCTGAGCCACAAGCGGATGTCGAGGCAGGTCATGCTTGATGACATAATCAGCTAATTCAGCTGGGCTCCAATTAATCAAGGGGTTAACCTTGATAGATCGCTCAGTTTTTTCAAAGAAACCTAAATTAGCCCGAATATCATTTTGAAATCTCTTACGTCCAGAAATTTCAGCGATATACGGTGCTAAAGCCTTGTCAAATGGCAAGACTTTACGAATATGACAACATCCATCAGTATCAGTTTCCCATAAATTCCCGTTTGGGTCTTTATGATAAAGTGCGTTCTCATCCGGATGTATTGTTTGAATATTAGTCAAACCAAACTGCTTAGCTAATTTGTCACGGTAAGCTATGGTTTCAGGAAAAAGCTTACCCGTATCAACGAAAATAACTGGAATATCAGTGTCAATTTGTGCTGCCATATGCAACAAAATCGCTGATTCCGCTCCAAACGAAGAGACAAGCGCAATCTGCCCCTTGTAAAGGTCTTTAATCGCAATTCTAAGCACATCGAGCGGCGTGTCTGAGCTGTGAACCTTGTTCAAAGCTTCAACATCAAAAGCAGTCCCTTCAGTTGGGGGGGACGACTTAGAATCGTTTTTCATAGTCTTCTCAGCTTGCATCTTCACGGCCAATCTACAGCAATCATCAATTATAGCATCAGCTACACGGTTTGTTTTATACTAATTAGGTGAATATTCTACGAAAATGCAATAGCTTGGGGATAAAAAGGATTAATATTCCGGTTTGCATAAGGTTTTAGAATAAATTTTCATAACCTAACGGTCAGATGAAGAAAGCAATTCCACTAAAAAATTGCCAAAAACAGCAAATTTTAACAAGTTTGGATAGCACGGATGCGAGTGGGCATCTGAAGTGTAACTAGAAAGAGGTTGCTGGTAGGCAACTGAAGCCTCTAAAAGCGCGATTGCTAATTGGCAAGCTTAAGCACAGTAAAAAAGCCGTGAGAGAGATAAAAACAAATTAGTTTTTATCTTCTGGTAATGAGGGAAGCGGCATCACATCCACCCCCTCTTCATGTAGCTCTTTAATCTCACTCACTTGTGCTTCGCCGTAAATTCCACGAGTTGGTTCTTCACCATAATGGATTTTACGGGCCTCATTTGCAAAACGATCGCCAACATAGTCAGCTGATTCAGTGACGTGATCACGGTAATTACGAATTGCAGTGTTTAATTCCTCAAGCGCACCCGCTTCGGCTTTTTTAGCGGATATTTGTTTTTTCTTACGCGATGTACTGACATTGGGAGCCATCAAAGCTTTAGAAACATCTGATCCACCACATGACGGACATGACAACAACCCCCGCTTGCGCTGCTGGTCGAAATCAGAGCTCGAGCGAAACCACGATTCAAACTCATATTTACATTTGCAAATAAGTTGATAGCGGATCATAAAACAGTCCTCAAAATTCAGTCCTTTTCTTAGGATGTAGCCAAAAAACAAAACCATGCAAAATTTTATAAGCTATGCCAGAAATTATAAACTTATTGAAAGTCTTTGCCATGGCTTAAAGATGGCACGATTTGTCGTGTTCTTTCAACTTGTCTTAAGTCTATCTGGCAACTATAGACCCCTGGATCAGTTCCTGCATCTAATAAAATGTCGCCCCAGGGTGAGATAACCAAGCTGTGGCCAAAGGTCTCTCGGCCATTATCATGTTTTCCTGTTTGCCCAGCCGCCACTATAAAGCACCCGGTTTCAATAGCTCTTGCACGCAATAAAATGTGCCAATGCGCCTCACCAGTGGTTTTTGTAAAAGCAGCGGGCACACTAATAATCTCAGCCCCAGAGCGGGCCAGATGATGAAACAGCGATGGAAAACGCAAGTCATAGCAAATGGTCATACCAAGCTTGATTGAAATGTTTTGAGGTGAGTGAGTGTTACTGAAATTACAACCAGCAACAACACTACTCTTTCCAGCTTGATAAGAGGCAGACTCATTATAATACTCACCATTCGGCAAAGTCACATCAAACATATGAATTTTATCATAAAAAAACAAATGCGTATCAGCTGTTGCCGGAGAATAATCTGGACCAATAAGGTAAGAGCGATTGGCAAACTTGAATTTGCCATTTCCTGTATCATGATGATCAGTGAGGGGGGCAGCTGCCGAGCCAATATGCAGCCAAATTTTTTGAGCAGCAGCTTTTAGAAACAACTGTTGTAGGGCGTCTTTATAAGCTTCACTTGTAGTGATACGAGCAACTTCTTTTGGGTTCAATTCCATAAGCAAACTGTTTTCAGGAGATTGTATGTAAGTCGCCCCCTGTTTAACCGCTTCGTCAATTTGCTCACTTAAAAATTCAAAGTTTTTCTCAAGAGTTTTGCCAGATGTCATCTGGATAAGCGCAAGAGTGAGTGTGGATGTTTCTGTCGTTTCTGAAAGATCAGCTGCCATTATCTTGCCTCCAAGCACAAAATTTGAACTGAAGTATATGCAAAATGTTTACGGTCAAATTCGATGTTTCTAGTTCCTAATTGGGATTAGCCTCTAAGCCTAAAAGACCATCTAGATTGCCAGCACGGTCAAGAGCATAGAGATCATCACAGCCGCCAACATGTAAGTCATCAATAAAAATTTGTGGCACAGTGCGTGCACCTGAAGCGCGCTCCATCATGATTGGGCGTTGATCAGGGTTTTGAGCAACGTTAATTTCAGTAAATTCAACACCTTTATGAGTAAGAAGCATTTTCGCGCGCTGACAAAAACTACATGCAAATCCGGTATAAACAGTTACAACTGCCATTTGAAATTCCCAACAAAAGTAAAACCAAAAAAGTAAAATAAGACAAGATCTATCTAGCCCTTAAAGCATAAAGTCTCAAGAACAGAAGTTTCATGAAGAGTTTATATATGGCTAAGCTATTGAGTTTCAACCCCAATATAGCCGATAATCGCTCCCATTACTAATAATACGAGGAGCCAATGTCCAGCATCAATCAATGTGAGGCTAAGCGGCCGCCCTTGAAAGCTATAATTCACCAATAATGTAGGTAAGATAAACCCAAGAGCAATGAAGCCGGCGGTGATGAGGCCATGCCTCACATCAACAACCATATGTCCCATCAAACCTGAAAGTGTAATCGCAAGCACCAAATTCGCAATAGCGGCCAGAACCATAGGAACAACGGGCATCTTCTTCTTGCCGTTTTCATCAACCATATCAGCAGGGTCAATTGAGGCTGCCTTCATCCAGACATCTCCCAAAATACCGTACCAAATCCCGCCAATAACAAACCCAACAAACGCTGCCGCCACTATAGCAATCGTGCTTTGTCCTACAAAATCCATGGGCAATGTCTCCTAATATGATAAAAAATCAGTTCGATTTTAAAGTACTAACGCAAAACATACCATCTCTTTTCGTCAGAACGGTTTTTAATCGGATTAATTTTAAAGGGGAGGATTTTTCAAGCCACCCATTTTGCAAATTAATTTCCACTCAGATTTAAGAACAGGCTGTACTGAGAGACGAGAATTATTAACCAAAATCATTTTTTCAAGCTTTGGTTCAGCTTTAATTTCATCTAACGTAACAGGTTCGGGGATATCGGTTACTGCCATTACATCCACGCATTCCCAACGTTCATCTTCTGTCGTAGAATCTTGATGAGCTTCCCGTAAAACTTCTACAATGCCGACAACGCTCTTTTCTTTGATAGAGTGATAAAAGAAACCAAGGTCACCCTTTTTCATTTCTCTCATATTATTTCGCGCTTGATAATTCCGCACCCCATCCCATTCTTCACCCTTTTTGCCTTTAGCTTTTTGATTATCCCAAGACCAGGTATTCGGTTCAGATTTAAACAACCAATATTTCAAAGCAGTGCCCCTTTTAAAAAATGTCTATCCACATAAAGTCAGTATGGAGAATGCTAAAATAACGCAATAAAAACTTAAACTTAAAATAACTTGCTGCGAAACGAAAAATAAAAGTTCCACACAATAGGTTTTTCGCCATTTTTATGTATAATAATAAACAAGTTAAGGCCCGTTATTAACCTCATACAAATAGGTTTTAGCTAAATCTTTATAAGTTCAAGTCATGAAAAGCTTCATTTTGCACCAGTTCTAATCGTTATTAGAACAGTACTGCAATATGTTTCCACGTCGAAAATGCGAATGTGCCCAGAAAACTATATTGGTTCATTAGTGCTAGTTAACTCTGATCTAAGGCACAAATTTTACCATTGAACGAATTAAATCTGATGAGAGCACAGATCTAAGGTATGAGCTTAATAAAGAAAAGAAATTTAATTTGTAACTCGTTACAAAAAGAACTTTAATTATCGCAGATGCGTAGTGGGCATCTGAAGTGCAGCTAAAAAGCGCGGTTGTTTGTGGTCAACCTGAAGGCGCACTTAAAAGAGAGATAGGTTTGGAGTAAATTTATGGCATCAGAAGATATCGAACGCGGACTGGTCGCAAAATATTTGCACCGTGTCTTGCGAGCTGATCATATTCCAACCCGGGCGGCGCGTTACATTCTATATTGGTTAAACGATCGCACAGAAATGTTATCGCTGCCTTTGCCGAAAAAGCTGAGTGGCGCCATTGGTAATATCTATTCTTCAAGCTTCAGTCAGGCAGATTTTAACAGCGCATTTCTAGAACACCGTGATGAGATTCTAGATATGCTTGAAGAAGCATCGAAAAAAACCGGTTGGCCCGAGCCAATGTGGACCAACATCAAAAATTTAACCAAGGCCCTTGAGCTGGATCCTAAATGCCAGGAAATCGTCGGGTTAATCGCGTGCTTCCATAGGTTTGATCAAGTTCAATATTTATGCAATTCGGTAACAGAATCCATCGGCCCATTAAGCCGCTCACTTGCTCTATTAACGGACCTGAGCGTGAATGATGTTGAGCGCTTCACGGGGCCAGCCGGTGATATGGTCGCAGCTGGATTGCTGCAATTAAAAAATGAGGGCGGCGAACTTTCCGGCCCAGGCGGACATTTCGCCATTACCTCTCGGCTCGATGCCTGCCTTGATCAAAGATTTAAAAAGTTTGACCAAATGCGTGAAGCTTTGCTGGGCGCACCCTTAACAGCTAATATTGAGCCTACAGATTATGACCACATCAAAGGAGATCGCGATTTAATTTGTAATGTTCTTAAAGGAGCTGTGTCTGAAAAAGCAAAGGGTGTAAATATCCTTTTATACGGCCCTCCAGGGTCAGGCAAAACAGAACTTACAAAAGTCGCAGCCAAAAAAGCAGGCCTTTCTATTTATGCAGCTGGTGAAGATGTTGGTGCTGAAGGTGAAGTGGACCGAAAAGGGCGCTTGTCAGATTTGGTTTTTGCCATCAGCTTGCTGAGAGGAGCAAAAAACGCTGCCATTCTTTTTGATGAAATGGAAGACGTAGCTCTACAACTCATCCGAAGGGGCGGGTCGAAAGTTTATCTAAACCGTTTGTTAGAGAACAATCCAGTTCCTATCCTTTGGACATCGAATAACATCAGTGACATAGATGCCGCCATTCTACGTCGCATGATTTTAGCCTTTGAATTAAAATCGCCACCAACATCTCAGCGCCGCCGCATCATTGAAAGAATGTCAGAAAGAATAGGGGTTAAGCTCACCAAGGAAGAAATCTCGAATCTCGCTCAAAAGCTTGACGCCACTCCAGCTATTATGGAAAACGCACTAAAAGTTGCAAAATATTCCAAAGGCGGAGCTAAAGAAATTGAGCGTGCAGCCCAAGGAATTACAAGAGCTGTTTCTGGTCTTCAGGCGCGCCGTAAGCCAGAAGATTTTGTTTATGATCCAAAACTATCAAAAGCAAGCCGAGATATTCATGATCTCTCTGGCCAATTAAAATCATCAGGTAAGTTGAACTTTTCTCTTTGTCTCTCAGGCCCTCCCGGTACTGGTAAGTCAGCTTACGCGCGCTTTTTAGCCAAAGAACTTGGCCTGGAAGTCATTCAAAAACGAGCGTCTGATATTTTCTCAGCCTTTGTTGGTGAAACAGAAAAACAAATCGCAGACGCGTTTATGGAAGCCAGAGAGGCCAATGCGTTTTTGATTTTTGATGAAGCAGATAGTTTCCTCTATTCAAGGCAAGAAGCGTCGCGTTCTTGGGAGGTCACACAAGTCAACGAAATGCTCACCTGGATGGAAGAACATTCTTTGCCGGTTTGCTTCACGACAAATTTGATGGACCGTCTGGACACCGCTTCATTGCGTCGTTTTACTTTCCATGTGAGATTTAATTTCATGGATAAAGTCGCACTTGCCATGGCGTACAAAGTCTTTTTCAACCTTTCAAACGTTCCCGAGCATGGATTGAAGTTTGAAAATCTAACACCAGGCGATTTCGCTCAGGTGAAAAAGCAAGCTGAAGTTCTAGGGGCAACAAAAGATACGGAGCGTTTGATCGCTCTTTTAAAAGAAGTCAGCCAAACTAAACCAGGCAACAGCGAAAACATCGGCTTTTTTAATTAAGGCTCTTTTTTTCTCACACGGCTTTTTTGTTGTGCTTCAGATGCCCACTACGCATCCGCACTGGTCTACCTACGATAGGCGGCGCTAGGCACGTCATGTCCTGACGCCTAAGTGGCGTCACTCCTTCTTCGTAAGATAAGGTGTTTGTGTTGTAAGAAGTTATTTTTCTCAGAGGTCCTCTTTATACACTTAAAGCTACTAGCATCATCTTGCCATACGAAGAAGGAGCTCAGCCCACTTTGGGCTGAGGGACATGGTGAAGCGACAGCGAAGCCCGGTGCACAAGATCAGCCCGAGCAGAGCTTTGTGAGAACGGATAAGCTGATCGCATAAAAAGCGCCGCACCTCGTAGGCCCAAGCGCCATTAGCGCTTGGAATAGCCGTGAGAGAAAATAGCGCGGTTGCTGGTGGGCAATCTAAAGCGCAACTAAAAATCCGCGAGAGAAAATAAGAGAAATTGTGGAAATTTAGTCAAGATATCCTCAAAATTGTTTATCAATGTCGCAATTTAAAGGAGTTTCGTGAGAATACACTATTTCACATGAAATAGTGTCTTAAAGGCTGTTTTTAGAACTAAAACAACCTCTTCCTCACGGGGTTTCACAGTCTTGTTACAATATGTTTGATGAATTTCTCAAATTCTTTCTTTAATTTAGACATATTCCGAATGAAATGTGGGAACTGAAGTTTTTTTAACTTACAATTTAAATCAAAAAAGGAGACGTCAATGTCAAAATCAGCAATCTCAGCAGCTATTCTAGCAGGTGCAGTAGCTACAGCTCTAACAGGTGCAGCAGAAATCAAACCAGCTGGCGCAGCTGACAATGAAAAATGCTACGGCATTTCTCTAAAAGGTAAAAACGATTGTGCAGCAGGTAAAGGCACAAGCTGTTCTGGTACATCTACAATAGATTATCAAGGTAATGCATGGACATATGTACCAAAAGGCACATGCGAAAAAATGGAATTACCAGGTGGCCGTAAGGGTAGCCTTAAAGCATTAGATCGTGACAACGGCTAATCTGGCTAACCAGTTTATTATCTCTCCTCATCGCCCAAGTGGTGGGGAGAGATTTAAAGAACTCAAAAACAGACAAACTCATGAAAACAGGGCTCCCCTAGTAAAGTTAGCTTACAATGTCAGCTGGGTTTATGGGGTTAAGAGAAGACAGAATTTTTAAAAAGCTAAGGCTTTAAAATGTTAAAAACTTCAACAATCAAACAAACAAGATTACCGGCAAAAGCCGGCGTTGGTCTTAAGGGCGAACATTATCAAGACATTTGTAAAACATCGCCAGATATAGGTTGGTTTGAAGTTCATCCAGAAAATTACATGGGAGCGGGCGGTGCCCCCCATCACTACTTAACAAAAATCAGAGAAAATTATCCTCTAAGCCTTCACGGTGTCGGACTCTCAATTGGTGGTTCTCTTCCCCCATCTGAGGAGCATTTAACCCGGGTTAAAGAGTTAATCGACCGCTATCAGCCCGAGAGTTTCTCAGAGCATTTAGCGTGGTCCTCTCATGAAGCTGGTTTCTTCAATGATTTATTGCCTTTGCCATTAACCAAAGAAACATGCCAAACCGTGTCTGAGCATATTGATCTTATTCAAGAGACACTTGGACAAAGATTACTGCTTGAAAACCCCTCAACTTATGTCGGTTTTGAACGCGAAGATTTTACAGAAATAGAATTTCTTAAAGAGGTTGTTAAACGCACCGGCTGTGGTTTACTGCTGGATGTGAATAATGTTTATGTCTCATGCACCAATCATGAGCGCAGCTCAGAAGACTATATCCAAAATTTCCCAATGGAAGCCGTTGGTGAAATCCATCTTGGTGGTCACGCGCCAGATGAAGATGATTTAGGAAACCCTCTTTTGATCGATGCACACGACAGAAAAGTCGTTGAAGATGTTTGGGCGCTTTATGACCAAGCGATTAGCCAAAAAGGGCCGGTAGCTACCTTAATAGAGTGGGATAATGACGTGCCGACGTGGGACGTTTTATTCAGTGAAGCTAAATTAGCTGAAGAAATTTTGCAAAAATATGAAGGTCAATCCTCACCAACTAGTACGCCTGATAAAGCACCAGCTCTAAAAGAGCGAGTGGCTTAAAATGAGCGAGTGGTCCAAGCTACAATCCTCCGTATCAAATGCACTTGAAAACTTAGCAGTCGAAGTGCCATCGGGCATTAAATTATTAAAAGATGGAGTGGTGCCTAAGAAACGGTTCAGTGTGTATCGTAATAACGTCACACTAAGTCTCATTTCAGTATTGGCCAGCACTTATCCGGTTGTAGAGGAAATTGTTGGAGAAGATTTTTTTGCAACAATGGCAAGAGAGTTTGCCCTATCCCATTTGCCTCAGTCTCCAGTAATGATTCATTATGGTGAAGAATTTCCAATCTTCTTAGAGAGTTTTGCTCCAGTACAAGAATTACCTTATTTAAAGGACGTAGCCAAACTGGAATGGCACCGTAATAGTGCTTATCATGGGGCAAATGCTATCCCCGTCACAATCGAAGCTCTTGGCAAATTTTCGGAAGAAGATGTGCCCAATTTGGGCTTCGAATTCCATCCAACTCTTTCGCTGATAAAAAGCAATTACCCAATCGTCACCATCTGGCAAGCACATCAACAAGAAAACCCGTCTGAATTTTTATCAGGGTTGAATATGGATGAGAGTGAAGCAGCTGTGATCATTCGCTCAGAGTTAGATGTGCTCATTCATCAGGTTTCAATAGGTACATTGAAATTTCTACAAAGCCTTCAAAAAGGGCGCTCTTTTTCCCTGTCTGTCGAGCAGGCAATCGCAATCGAACCATCTTTCGACATTCCAGCTAATTTAGCTGGTCTCTTTAACTTAGGCGCTGTAAAAGGCGTGAATTTAGTGCGTTCCGCCTAAAAGTGGTTACCGGTTTTAGGAAGAAAGGATCGCAAAGATAAGAATAAAGCATTTCTTTAAATTCATAAAAAAGAGAAATGTTTTAACAACAAGCTGACAAATGATCAGCAAATTCAAGACATTCAAGGGGACAAAATGACTGGATTAATAAATAGATTTATCTGTATCTTTAGTTGTATTCCAAACTGGATTTATACAACACTAGCGCGCTTTGTTATTGGCTTAACATTCTTTAATTCAGGCCTAACCAAAGTTGACGATAATTATGTTATTTTGAGCAAAACGAAATCTTTGTTCAATGATATCTATTTCCAAGGGCTTCCGCTTCCTGAAAGCGTCATAGATATTCTTGCTGTATTAGCAACCTATGCCGAATTAACATTGCCGATTTTACTATGGATTGGTCTTGGCTCTCGTTTTTCAGCTTTTGGTCTGCTCATCATAACAGCAGTCATCCAGATTTTCGTATTCCCTGGCTCTTATGTGCTTCATGGACTATGGGCAGTTGCCCTCCTGACCATCATCGTTAATGGCGCTGGGCCACTATCACTTGATTATTTCATCAAAAAATCAAGAGGCTGATAGTAAAGCGATCAAGGTTCACAAAACCTTCATAAACGAAGAATAAAGTCTCGAGTAGATCTTGTTCGGATTAAAATAGCAGAGAGGGTTCAATGGTTTTAGACCTTTGGGCCCTTTCTGCAATCCTCTCCAGAAATTCCACACTTCCATAAACAGCCACCTTCATTTCATCTCCATGAACCAAACGAGAAAGTACGTGGGAAGCAAAAATATCTCCCGTACCCTTCGGCATTTGAGCAATAAAGGGGCTGGAGAAAGTGGCCATTTCACCTTTATGAATATGAACGGTTTTAATTAAGTTCTGTTGGTCTGCAAAAGGGCTTGCATCTCTAGTAGAAGGCATCTCAGTTGAAACCCCAATATGAGCAGAGGTCACAACGACATGTGGCACTTTCAATAGTGCAGTTTGGCTTACAAGCTCATCAAATTTTACTTGGTCTGTTCCGCACAACCACGAAAATTCAAAAAGGTTCGGTGTGATAACATCTGCTAGCGGGAGTAATAAATCTCGCACAGCTTGTGCCACCTCTTCAGATACATAAAGCCCAGTGTCACAATCTCCCAACACAGGGTCCACGAGAATTACTGCCGTTGGATTTTCTTGGCGTAATTTTCTGAGGAATACCGCAGCCGTTTCAACTTGATCAGCACTGGCAAAATAACCAGTCATTACCCCATTAAGTTTTGCAAGCCAACCATCATCGGCTAAGGCATTTAATTGAGCGTCTAAGTCGTTCGCTGGGATCACATGCCCCGCCATTTTTCCCAAATCTGGCCGCGAAGCAAGACTGATAGTGGGTAAGCAAATGGCTTGTAGGTCTTGCCTTGCGAAGACAAAACGAGCAATTGAAAGCCCAACAGCACCCACACCAACTTCTGAACTTAAGGCCAGAACTGTTCCATTGGGCGAGCTTTGCATCAGGAGTCCTTTTTAGAAATCGTTCAGTTTGGGTAAAAAGTGTATTTTTAAATCACTATACTTTATAGGGCTTTCGTTTTTATAAATAACCCGATAAATTGCAGCCAAATCATAAAAATGGAGAAAATAATGGTCACAATCCGCCCACGTCGTTCAGTATTATACATGCCAGGTTCAAAAGAACGCGCATTGGAAAAAGGCAAATCATTGCCAACAGATGCCATCATCTTTGATTTAGAAGATGCTGTGGCCCCCGATATGAAAGATATGGCCCGTGACCAGGTAGCAAGTGCTGTACAAGCTGGTGGCTATGGCCAAAGAGAATTGATCATACGGGTCAACGGTCTTGATACACCATGGTTTAAAGAAGATTTAAAGGCAGCTGCTGGTGCTAAGCCAAATGCCATTTTGGTTCCCAAGGTCTCAAGTGGAGAAGATATCAGATCTGTTCGAGATCAGTTGAATGCCCTAGGCGCAGATCCATCAATTGACTTGTGGGCGATGATGGAAACACCTCTTGCCATGCTAAAAGCATTGGATATCGCTGAAAACGGCCCCTCTGAAAGCCATCGCTTGGCTGTCTTCATTATGGGTACAAACGATCTATCAAAAGAAACTGGCGCTGCAATCAAACCAGGCCGAGAGGCAATGTTAGCCTGGCTATCAACGTGCGTCGCCGCAGGTCGTGCCTTCGGAATTGATATTATCGACGGGGTTTACAACGACTTTAAAGATGAAGACGGCTTTAAAACAGAATGTGCGCAAGGCAATGATCTCGGTATGGATGGCAAAACATTAATTCATCCAGGTCAAATCGGCCCGTGTAATGAAATATTCTCACCCTCTGCTGATGCTGTCGAATGGGCTAAAAAAATCATCGAAGCATTTGAATTGCCTGAAAACCATGGCAAGGGCGCAATCACTGTTGATGGCAAGATGGTTGAGTTACTACACGCAGAAATGGCCAAACGCACAGTTGCTATCTCTGAAGCAATCGAGGCCTTAGCTCAAAGTTAGAATGACCTTGGTCTAAAAATATGAAAATCCGGTAAAATTGTACTTTCATGCAATCTTGCCGGGTTTGAAACCTTAATCTTAATCATATTGCAGCTAATAACTGTTAGATCTAGGGGGAATAAGCTATGAAATTATATAGATTTTTAACTGGCCCAGATGATGCAAGCTTTTGTCATAGAATAACTGACGCACTAAATAAAGGCTGGCAACTTCATGGAGCACCGCAATATGGCTATGATCAAAACAAACGGGTCATGCTATGTGGTCAAGCTGTGATTAAGACCGTAGAAGGTAAAGATTACACACCTGACATGAAATTATCTGACCAGTAATGTTAGTTGCGACAAAAAATTAAGTTTTATGAATAAAGACAAAGAACTATTGCCTATTGCTAATGTATAGTATTATCTTGTAGTAAAGGGGTTAACAGGGCTGAATGCTCTTTTTGCATTTGTGATAATGGATACAAAATTAACAATGAAAAAAGATCTGTTTAGCAAGTCAGTTGACCTAATTTCAGGGAAATTCAATACAGAATTTAACGCATTTCTAGTCTATGGATTGCGTATTTTTGGAGCGTTTCTAACGTTCCTCCTGCAAATTTTTCTCGCCCGTTGGATGGGCAAGTATGAATATGGTCTATTTGCGCTAGTTTGGTCCTGTCTTATTATCTCTGGTGAGTTGCTCAGTTTTGGGTTTTATAATCTTATCCAACGTTTACTTCCAGAATATAGAGTGCAAGGTGAACCAGAATTAATTCGCGGTGCTTTATGGGGCAGTGCTTATAGTATTATCATAGCCTCAATACTCACTTGCGGCCTGCTTTATGCAGGGTTGTATTTAGCAACAATTCTTGGTGGGCTCTCTTCAGTTTATGCAACACCTCTGATGATCGCATTGTTAGCACTGCCAGCATTTGCTCTGTCTGATTATCTATCAGGCATTGGTCGTAGTTACGGTTGGATGATACGCGCTTTTGCCCCAGGTGCACTGTTTCGCCCCCTCGCTCTTATGGGGTTACTAGTCGGCTTGGTAGCGCTTGGGTTTAATGCATCAGCAATAGTGGCCATCTCAGTAGCCGTAATTTCAATTTGGATGACTTTAATTTTATCCTTAGCTATTACCGGGTTTAAAATTCCAGAGGCTGAACGTAAAGGCCCTCGTAAATATAAGATTTCAGCTTGGATTTGGGCGGCATTGCCCATGATGATGATTTCTTCATTTGAACTGTTATTATTCAATGTTGATGTTCTTATGATTAGTCATTTTATGGAGCCGGATCAAACAGGGATATATTTTGCAGCGACCAAAATCATGGCGTTGGTAGCTTTTTTGAATTTTGCCATAGGCTCAGCCTTTAACCGAAAATATGCTGAAGCCCATGCGAGCGCTAATCAGGAAGAGTTGGCGTCAATTATTCGTCGCTCAGCTTGCCTGACTTTCTACCCCTCATTAATCATGATTTTTTTCATCTTGATATTGAATGAAGAAATTTTATCTTTATTTGGTCAGGGCTTTAGTAATGCTGAAGTCGTCATCATGCCATTAGCCATAGGGCTGGCCTTTCGAGCACTGATCGGGCCAGGTGAGCGGGTTTTAATGATGACAGGACAACAATATACTTGTGCTGTCATTTATCTTGGTACAGTCGTTCTCGATATTGTCTTAAACATCTATTTGATCCCGGCCTATGGCATCAAAGGGGCTGCTATCGCCACAGCACTTTCCTTCGCATTTATGGCTTTCATGCTTTTAAGCGCGATCAAAATTCGTCTCAATATCATCTCACTCCCCTTTATCCTAAAAACTTAAAAACCTCTATTAAAATGAATAGCTCCAAAACCCCTGTTTTTAGTCCAAGTCTTTTGACAAAAAGCCTATAAAAAAATCCTTGTTAATTTCTATTAATTGTCTATGAGTGAGAACACAATCCTATTGGAGTACAACGACTATAGGAAAAATTGTGCGCCAGGTAAGATTAAACAGTTTCCGGCCTCACCTAGGTCAGAAACGGAAAAAATTGTGAGACAAAATAAAAAAGCTAGAGCATCTATTCGATTTAATTTGAATGGATTTTGCATCTAGTGTTGAAAATGCCAAATGAATGCAGTTGAATAAGGAGCAGTAAGCATGAGTAAAACCAATCCAGGTAATTATTTTGAAGATTTCTCTGTAGGCCAGGTTTTGCATCACGCAACACCTCGCACCATTACAGAGGGTGACATTGCTTTATATACAGCGCTTTATGGTATGCGCTTTGCGGTCCAATCAGCAGATAGTTTTGCAATGGACATTGGCTATGAAGCCGCTCCAATTGATGATTTCTTAGTATTTCATATGGTTTTTGGCAAAACGGTACCGGATATCTCGCTTAATGCTGTTGCAAATTTGGGTTATGCAGATTGTAAATTTGTACAGCCCGTTTACCCAGGTGACACAGTCTCGACCTCCTCTAAGGTCATTGGCTTGAAAGAAAATTCCAATGGCAAAACGGGTGTTGTTTACGTGCGCTCAACAGGACGAAACCAAATAGGCGAAATTGTTCTGGATTATGTGCGCTGGGTTATGGTGCGCAAAAAAGATGAAGCATCCGCTGCGCCAACACCAGATGTGCCAGAATTACCGAAGCGTGTTGAGCCCTCACATTTTGCTGAATCAACACCTGAGATCAATGTCGCTGAATATAATAATGATCTGGCTGGCGCGCCTTATCGCTGGGGTGATTATGAAGTCGGTGAAAAAATTGATCATGTTGACGGTATGACCATTGAAGAAGCTGAGCACCAAATGGCAACAAGGCTTTATCAAAATACTGCGAAAGTCCACTTCAATAATCACACAGAAAGCCAGGGGCGTTTTGGCAAGCGGCTTATGTACGGTGGTCATGTTATTTCCATGGCAAGAGCTCTCTCTTTCAATGGGCTTGCAAACGGGTTTCACGTCGCTGCCATCAATGGGGGGCGGCATGTAAGTCCGTGTTTTGCTGGTGACACAATTTATGCTTGGTCAGAAATTCTAGAAAAAGAAGCCATTCCTGGCCGCGAAGATGTTGGTGCATTGCGCGTTAAAACCATAGCCGTAAAAAATCACCCTTGCGCTGATTTCCCTGGGAAAACAGAAGATGGCTATCATGAAAGTGTTATGCTGGATCTAGATTATTGGTTGGTCATGCCAAGATAAGGTTTCTAAACTTAAATTAGTCTTCAATTGATCACGGAAGGAACCGTGGAGCTTCTTGTGTTTGTATTTTTTGCTTGATCTTTAAGTTTTCTAACATAGTTGTTTAACTGATTATCATAGGCATCTTGTCGAACAATTTTATTTTGAATTGCTAGGGCGCCAGTAACTGGGCGCCCTAAAGTTTTTTCAATGTGAGAGATGGCCTTTTCAGGTAGCGAATGTCCTCCATAGCTAAAAAAAAGACCTATGTTCTTTGGTAAAGCAGGCTGAGAGTCTAGAAAAGATCTAATAGGCAAAGCCGGGTAGCTTGTCCAAATCGGAGACCCAATAAGTACCAGGTCATAATCATGGTATATATTTTCTGATGTTGTAATAGCGGGAAGCCTGTGAGTAACGCTGTCATACCCGGCTTTAAAATAACTAAAAACACCAAGGGTATATCTCGGACATGTAATTTCACACAAATCCCCGTTAAATTTCTTAGAAAGCTTTAAAGCCAATTTTTTAGTTACACCTGTTCGTGAATAGTAAACAACTAAAACGCGCATTGCAGATCCCCTTAATGGTATTTTTTCACTATTTCATAAAACCTAGCTAGATCGCTTTATCCTAGATCAAAACCCTTAGCTAAAACCTTTGGTCACTCCTTAGGTCAAAGCCGAGACTCACGGCTCTGTGAAGTAATGTGATTTGTGTAGGCGTGTTATATTTATATATTCGAATGTATTTATTGAACTGTTTAGGGAGAACCAGTGTGAATACCTTCAAATATAGTCTAACCGCCTTAATAGCATCGCTTGCATTGTCAACAACAGCTAAAGCAGAAACGGTCCCTTTTGAATTAAAAATCATGGGGCCAAATGTGGATGTGAGCAAAAAACTAGAACTTTCAGATGTTGGTGAAGATAAAACAAAAATCAATTTTGAGTTTAAAGATAAAAACGGCAGGCCCTTTTCATTTAACCTAAATTACAAAGCCCTACCTAAAAACAGATCTTACCCAACTAATCTTGACATCACTTTAAAAGATGGTGCAGGACAAAAACGCGGTTATTTATTCTTTGCGATAAACAAGGTGGCTTTCCTCAAGCAGATGGGTGAATTCGGTTTCATTGTTGATGTGGATGGTAAGCCCTTTGATCTCAAGTTTATTTTTGATGCAAACAAAAAAGGAAATCTTAAAGTCGCAAACCTTGGAAATGAGCGCCTTGTCTCTGACACACTGTTTCCTAAAAAAGGCTTCCAAATGATCCGCCCAATGCTATTGCCTGAAACATCAAAAGGCGTGCGCTCGCAAACATACGCTTTAGACAATCATCCATATGAAATGAACTATACTCTCATTGATAATAAAAAAACTGGCGGTGTTCAGTTCCAATATAATTTGAATAAAAAACAAGACGGAAAAATTCATCTCTTGGAGCGCGTTTATTATAATGCAGATAGTCTGGAAACGCTTCGTCAGGGAATGTTTGCTGGAAAATATTTTGATGCGAAAGATGGTGCGTTCAAATTGGTTTTCTATCCAGCTATGGGGCAAACGGCACCTCCTCAAAATTAATTTTAAATATTTGAAAACTGGCCGCTGTGAGAAATTGCAGCGGCTTTTTTGTGCCTGTGAAATAATAAATATAAAAAAACTTGAAAATACATTAGCGCTAATGTATATCTGGAGAGAGTATAAAACAAAAGAAAAGCGCCATGACAAATATTTTAAAACCAGGTCTGGGAGAACTTCTTCGTCACTTAAGTGAAATGTTTGATCAAGGCTCAGAGGCTCATTACAAGCGCTCAAATGTTCCCATCAAATCACGGTATACCCCTGTGCTAAGAGCGCTTGCGGAGCAAAACGCGCAAACCGTTAAAGAAATCACCATGCAATTACAAATTACCCAAGGTGCTGTCAGCCAAACCATAAGGTTGATGGAAATAGATGGTTTGATAAAGAGGGGGCCGGGAGCAAGTGATGCAAGGGAAACAATTATAAAACTTACAAAAGAAGGTCAGTCTCTGACAGGTGATTTAAAAGAGCACTGGCGAGCAAGGTTTGCAGCTATAGAAGGTTTAGAGAATGAATTGGCCATTCCCATCAGAAATCATCTGGAAATCATAGCAACAGCTCTTGAAGAAAAAGGGTTCGCAGAGCGAATAGATGAAACTTACAAAAAGAAAAAACAAAATAAAAAGAACAAAGGGAAATAAGCCATGAGCAAAGCGGTAGGCAATCCATTTTCAGATGGCGCGGAAAACTATGCAAAACATCGCCCCAAATATCCTGATGAGTTGGCCAAGAATCTTGCTTCTTTGTGTCCTAACAACGAGCTGGCCATTGAAGTTGGCTGTGGTACAGGTCAATTTTCTCACTGCCTAGCAAGTCAGTTTGAAAAGGTGCTCGCAACAGATTTAAGCGTTGAGCAAATCAAGCAGGCAGAGCCTCTCAATAACATAACTTTTAAGAGCGAGCCCGCTGAGAAAATTTCTGCAAATCATAATTCTGCTAGCCTAATAGTTGCAGCACAAGCCGCTCATTGGTTTGATTTAAACAAGTTCTATAAAGAAGCAACAAGAGTTGCTGTTAATGAGGCAATTATAGCTCTGCTTTCCTATGGTGTTTTAAATGTTGAAGGTGAGGCCGATGAGCGTTTCCAACGGTTTTATTGGCAGGAAATACATAGTTATTGGGCACCGGATCGCAAACATGTCGAAACGGGGTATGAAACTTTTGAGTTTCCTTTCAAAGAGCTAACCTTGCCGCCCGTTAAAATTGTTTGTCAGTGGAATTTCAATCAACTTATTGGATACATCCAAACATGGTCAGCTATGAAAGCGTTAAAGCAAGAAGCAGCTGAGCATATCTATAATGAGTTTCATAAAGATATGAAAGCAATTTGGGGAGAGCCAGAAGTTACAAAAACAATTACGTGGCCCATATCATCAAGGGTCGGAAAAATAGAACTTTAAGTCTCTAGTGAAATAAAAACCAATTTGAAACTGAGGAAGCGAATTATAATGTTCGAAGGCTTTGAGAGAAAGAAAATTCAGTTAGAAGATGTTGATATTAATTATGTCGTCGCTGGTGAAGGGCCGCCAGTTCTTCTTTTGCATGGCTTTCCTCAAAATCTAGCTATGTGGGCGCAAATTGCTCCGAAATTAGCTGAAGACTATACGGTAATATGCGCTGATTTGCGTGGCTATGGAGATAGCAGCAAGCCAAGAGCATCAGAAGATAATTCAAACTATTCTTTCAGAGTTATGGCAAATGATAATGTTGCAGTGATGAAAAATGAAGGCTTTGATCAGTTCCATGTCATCGGGCATGATAGAGGTGGACGAACGGCTCACCGTATGGCACTTGATCATCAACAAAAAGTTTTGTCTTTGGCTGTACTAGACATTGTGCCAACGCATGCCATGTTCACTGAAACAAATAATAAAATTTCAGGAGCCTATTGGCATTGGTATTTCCTCTCGCAAGCCGAACCGTTTCCAGAAAAGTTGATAGGAAATGATCCTGACTTTTTCTATGAAACCTGTTTGCTCGGTTGGGGCGCGACAAAAGTTGAGGATTTTAACCAAGAGCAATTAGCTGACTACAGGCGGTGCTGGCGAGACGCTGAAATGATCCATGGCTCATGCGCAGATTATCGGGCCGCAGCAACAATAGACTTAGCACTCGATGAAGCCGATCGCGCAAAGAAAGTAACAATCCCAACATTAGTCTTCTATGGAGCAAATGGAACAATGGCAGAGTGTTTCGACCTGCCTGCCAAATGGCGCGAGCGTTGCAGCTCTATCGAAACAGCCACTTTGCCTGGGGGGCATTTTTTCGTTGATGAATATCCAGAACGAACAACAGAGATCTTAAATGGTTTTCTACAAAACAATGTTTAGATTAAATCAAAACCTTTCAACGACCTAAGTGTCTTCATTAGAATCTTTAGAGCGCTCCATTGCTTTTAATTCCTTTGCAATAAGCCTCTCTTTAAAACCAGGGCCATTATCTGATGAGGCGGGGTGATTAAAAACACCAATGCCATGTAACAAAACACCAATGCCCCACCCAGCAAGTGGGTAGTAAAACCAAAGTTTTTCTGGAGAGGCCAGGATATCGACAGCAGCCAAAATGCCATTTACGATAAGGAAAATAATGAGATGAATATAAAAACCTATTTTAGCTTCAACGCGTTTTTTTGCTAGACTGTATTTATCCATTTAACTCACCATAATACTTTTCTCAATCATTGCTTTTAAGGCTTTCTTTGCTTTAGGAGAAACTTTTCCCGTCTCAAATGCCGAACGCATGGCCAGACACTCTATGAGGTCTAAAATCAGATGCGCTGCTTCTTTTTTATCAATGTCCCTTGAAAATTCTTTTGAACGCACGCCTTTCGCAATGAGCTCTGTTAGAGCTTTCGCTAATTTGGCTCTATTTGCAACAAATCCTTTACCAATAGTTTTGTTGCGCAACCCCTCAGTAGTTATTTCTGCAGTTAACAAAATACTTTCTCGTTTAGAGACCAACTTAAGGTAAGTATCGATGAATTCCTTAAGAGTAAGTGATGCTGGGCGATCTTTATTGAGAAAAAATGTTAAATCATCCAACTCTTCAGCTTCTAAAGTCGCGATCTCGGCAATAAGGACATCTTTGCTCTCAAAGTGATTGTAAATATTGCCCAAGCTACTGCCAGACTTTTGGGCGATATCCCTCATGCTTGTCTGATGAAACCCTTTTTCTAAAAAGCAATCAATAGCTGCCATCAAAATAGCGTGCCGCTTTTCTTGAGTTGTCTCTAGTCTCGATTTTTTAACGAGTGTTTTTTTAGTCATGCACGATCTCTTGCAAAATTCAATAATTGCATTATATTTGAATGAACGGTCGTTCATTATGTTGTTTTTGTAGTGATTAAAATAACATGGTTTTGGCATCGTTTCACTCTTAAAAAAAAGAGATGATAAGGATAAAGGTCTATGTTTGAACAACTAGAGCAGCGTTTTGAAGAACTATCGGCCGTTTTAGGCGTCTTGGAGTATATCGCACTATTTTTCTTTTTCTTAATTGTACTTGAAACTGCTTGGGATATTTACACGAAACGTCGCACGAAATACAAAGAAACAATCGCTAATTTTCTCATTGCTATTGTTAGTGCCATATTGGAGAGAACTTTATACGGTGCCGTTTTTGTTATCTGCCTCACTCTAACAGAAAGTTTAACTCCCTATAAAATTCCACTCGTTTGGTGGAGCTGGGCGCTCGCTCTTTTAGCGGCTGATTTTACTTACTATTGGATGCATCGTTTTGAGCATGAAATTCGTATTTTGTGGGCCAACCATATTGTTCATCATTCATCACCAGAATATAACCTAACAACTTCTCTCAGACTTGCTTGGGTAGATAGCTTGATTGAATGGATTTTCCTTGTTCCAATGATTGTCATTGGATTTGACGTTGTACAAACCATTATCGCCTTCCTATTCGTCGTTGTTTATCAAACCTGGATTCACACAGAAAAAATCGGCAAATTAAGCCTGCTCGACAACTTCTTGAACACACCATCAGTCCACCGCGTGCACCATGGCTCAAATCGAAAGTATCTCGATAAAAATTACGGCGGTATTCTAATGATTTGGGACCATCTGTTTGGCACCTTTCAAGCTGAAGAGGAAAAAGTAAGATACGGTATTACAGAGCCGTTAAATTCATCAAACCCGCTGGCAATCAATTTCAAAGAATATTGGTTGATTGTCAAAGACGTACGCTCGTCAAATAATCTAAAAGAGGCAATTGGATATGTTTTTGGTCGTCCAGGATGGAAGCCTGAAAAGGCCGGAGCTGATAAAGGAAAGTCTTTAGAGAAAGTTGTTAAAAATTGAAAGAGAGGATGAGGCACAGCTCATTCGTGAGCCACCCTCCTAATTGGGGGCAAACATAAGCTCTAATAAATAAAGCATGTCTTCCTGTAAATTAACAAGTTGCTGGTAGTCTAGCCCTTCTAATCCGATAAGAGCACCATATAGCAAATTGGCATTCTGAGTGGCTTGTTTTTCTGTGAGGCCACAGTTTAGGAATAAGTCTCTTGTGTAAATTAGCCGTTTTTCATCAACTGTTTTAACAGTTTCAGAGGCAAGCTGATAATAACGCCCCCAATCACGAATTGCCGCTTCAGCTAAAACACCGCCATAAGGCTCATTCATTGAACTCGTAGCTAGCTTGACGAGTAAAAATAATTGTTCTTCTGGGGGAACTCCGCTGTCATCCACATTTTCGATGATAGCTTCTGTGGCGGCCAGTTGCCAATGCTCCAGCATCTCCGATTGTAAGGAAGCCACATCCTTAAAGTGCCAATAAAAAGAGCCTTTGCTGACCTTTAGCCTACGAGCAATCGCCTCAACACGAATGGCTCCAGGCCCCCCATCCGTCAGTGCGCGAAAAGCAGCTCTAATCCAATCTTCAGAAGTGAGTGTTTTTTTTAAATTCATAAGAAAATCTATACGCTACCGTATTGACACATTCAAATAGAAAGCGTACATACGCTACCGTATGGTTGTTGAAATGTTTGAATGTAAAAGGACGTGAGATGAGTAAATCGCTTTTAATCGCTGCAGTTATATCTACGATCACTACCGGACTACATGTCTATGGTGGTGGGATTGAAGTCCACGAACCAATACTAGATGCCAATTTAACAACAATTTTAAAGGCTTATACGTCAATTCTTTGGCATGCTGTAACAGCTATCTTGATGATAAACAGTGCAGGGCTTTTTCTGACTGCCTTCAATCCAGTTTGCTTTAAAAGATTGGGTCATCTCATAGCTGTCCAATATTTGGCCTTCGCTGGGTTATTCATTTTTTACGGATTAAACCAATTAGGTACTCTATTCCTAATGCCTCAATGGATCATTTTCATTTGTATGTCAGCTCTCATATTATTTGGAATATGGCGCAAGAAAACATCTTAAAAAACAGTCCAAATGTGAAATTGCAAAAAGAGAAATGATGTCGAGGGAATTATGAACATTTCAACATCAATCGCACTGCTAATTTTTTCAACCTTAACGTTGATTGCGTGTCTTCATGCTTATTGGGCTATGGGGGGAAAATGGCCAGGAAGAGATGATGAAACTCTTGCAAATATAGTCATAGGGACAAAAGGTTTAACTAAGCTTCCAAAAGCCAGTTTAACAGTTTTAGTCGCATTGCTCATATTCATCGCTGGCTTAATTCCCATGCTTTGGGCAAATGCTATATCGCAAACAAATTCGATTGCATTTCCCCTCCCAACAGTCCTTACATCAATCCTTGAAGTAATGAATGGCCTCATTCCTATTTGGTTTTTGAAAATAGCTATGACCGTTCTCACTCTCATTTTCTTAGGAAGGGGAGTGGTGACTTACACCCCATGGGCAGAACAACAAGACCTAGAAGAACCATTCCGATCACTAGATAAAAAATATTACGCTCCCCTCTGTTTAATATTAGGGGTTGGTTTCATGGTTTTGTTGCTCTCCTAAATGTGAACATAAAATTTTGTTGAGCTATTCTCATTTCATGTAAACCTAAGATAAGCTTCAGCAATCAAATCTGAAGAATATAATCCACAAAGAGGGGAACGAAATGAACAAAGCACACGGTCAGTGTTTGTGTAATGCCATCTCATTTACAGCAGAATATAAAGAAGAAAAATTCTCTGCGTGCCATTGTGATATGTGCCGTAGGTGGGGAAGTGGCCCCTATCTAGCCATGGCCGCAACATTAAATGATGTAAAGGGCAAAGAGCATATCAAATCTTACAAATCGTCCGAGTGGGCAGAGCGTGCCTTCTGCAACAATTGCGGAACAAATCTCTATTATAAAGTAACGGCTGAGGGACAGCACAAAGGAATTACTTATATTTCAATGGGTTTGTTAGATGAGAGTGCTGATTTAGTCATGGAAAGAGAAATTTTCATCGACCAAAAACCCAATGGCTATAACTTTGCCGGTGATCATATTAAACAAACTGCAGAAGAAGTTATGGCTGAATTCTCTACAGAAGACTGAACAGAATAAAAAGGTTGTTAGATGTCATTGCAAAAAGATCAAGCAAATCATTTCAGAGCTCTTCATGTTAAAGGAGACCCAATTATCCTTTACAATATTTGGGATGCTGGAAGCGCAAAAACAGTTGCCAGGGCAGGTGCAAAAGCACTAGCAACTGGAAGCGCGCCAGTTGCAATGGCAAACGGCTTTAAAGATGGGGAGGAATTATCGCTTGATTTTGCTATTGAGAATATCAAGCGCATTATAAAAAGCGTTGACCTCCCTGTCACAATGGACATTGAAAGCGGATATGGCGAAGCACCTCATGAAGTTGAAGTGATGATGGAAAAAGTGCTCAGCTCTGGAGTCGTAGGTGTTAATTTTGAGGATCAAATAGTCAAAGGAAACGGCCTTTATTCCATTCCTGAGCAATGCGAGCGTATCAAAGGTCTCGTGAAGGCATGTGATGCTGCCGATGTGCCTGCCTTCATAAATGCCCGAACAGACATTTTCTTAAAAGCGCCACAAGAGACACACTCTGAAGAAATGCTTGATGAAGCTATTGAACGTGCAAAAGCGTATGAACAAGCTGGTGCATCAGGCTTTTTCGCACCTGGCCTGAAAGAGGAAAGCTTAATCGATAAGCTTTGCCAGTCAGTCAATTTACCTGTGAACATTATGGGGCGAGCCAATACGCTTACAAAAGAGCGGATCAGTGAATTAGGTGTCGCTCGCCTAAGTTTTGGCCCAGAGCCATTTCTAAAAGTGCAGGCAGCGCTCGCTGAAATGGCAAAAGAAAAGTTAAGCTAGAATTTAAGAACAGACTATAAAGACATAATAAAGTGTTCAACTACATTCCCGGATCGGCGTTTTTGACCCAACACCTTGCTGAAAGCGCCGGATCATTTTCTTAAGCATAGTCTCATATTGGGCAGCTGAAGAAGACGGGTAAGTCAAGCTGATCTGACTAACAACCCGTTCTTTGCAGCTATAAACCCTACGCACAAATGTAATCATTTTAGGTGGGGTGTCTGTGCGAGGAACCAGGCTTGCATCACCATTGAGTTTTGCCTCGTACCACATCTCTCCTTGTTTTAAATTCAAGATACGATGGGCCCCAACCCCGGTTTTAAGTTTCGAAACGGTCTCGACGGCTCCCGTGCGTAAAGGATCAAAAAAAGTTCGAAAAGAAAGAACAGCCTTATCGTTTAAAGAAGTGAAAATAACAAATTTCTTGTTTTTCTTAGCTTTTGAAAACCAATTTGAAGGATAATAAAGCGTCGCTCCATAGTCAGACTCTTGAAATGCCGTCCAGGATTGAGGAGGAGGCAAGCTCGCCTTTTCATCAGCCACAATAGATGAACTCTCATTAAAAAGAATAAGAGAGATGAAGGAGAGGGCAATAAAACTTTTAAAAAACAATGGCATAGACATTCCCTGCACAAGATTCGGGCAATAAGAAAACGGAACGAGTTTAGTATTGACCTTATGTCATAGACTTTGGTACATCTTAAGATACAAAAAACAAACCATCTAATATTAATAATGAATTGCTGCTTATCCATTCTGCTCATTAATCATTCGCGTAAATGAATGATCAAGTCTTTAGTGTTGAGCAAATGAGATACAATTGTGAGGGAACTTATGAGCCAAAACAAGCTCAAAGCTGCGCGGCCCTTATCGCCGCATTTACAAATTTACTCTCCAATGCTGACAATGACCATGTCAATCATGAACAGGCTGACAGGCATTGGGCTTTATTTTGGAATTTTGATTTTTACCTGGTGGCTCATGGCGGCAGCAAGCGGCCCAGCTTATTTTAACTGGGTCAATTCTATGCTAGATACATTCCTTGGCAAATTTGTTCTGTTGCTCGCAACGTGGGGCTTTTTCCATCACATGTTTGGCGGTATCCGCCACTTTATTTGGGACTTTGCCAAAGGCTTCAACTTAACAACAGTTGAAACCATGGCGAGAATAGGCGTCGTTGGGCCAATCATTATCACAGGTGTGCTTTGGTATATGCTGTGTAGTTAGCGCGGTTGATGGTGGGCAGTCTAAAGCGCCGCTAAAGGAGAGCGTTTGCTGGTGAGTTACCCAGAGTAAAAAGTTTTAGCGGTAAAACAAACAAAATTAAATCAAATGCACCTCGCCGGTAAACACAGCGAGTGTAGCCAAACAAATTACTAAGGGCTTTTGTTCTCGTCTCAAACAAGACAAACGCGAATGCCAATAAGAACGAATACCAAGCCGGAGAAGAATATTTATGTCTTACAGGACACCTCTTTCAAATGTGAAAGGCCTCGGGACCGCAAATGAGGGTTCAGAGCATTTTTGGCGCCAGCGGGTTACCGGTGTAGCGAACCTATTATTGTCAGTGTTCCTTGTCTATGCGGCATTTCACCTCGTGGGACAAGATCTACCAGGCGTAAAAGCATTTTTCCAAAACCCATTACATATGGTTTTAGCGGCTGCTTTTGTAATTTCAGCAACTTATCATATGCGCTTAGGCATGCAGGTCGTCATAGAAGACTATGTCCATAATGAAGGCAGTAAAATCGCCCTTCTCATTCTCAATACATTCTTCACCGCCTTTGTTGCTTTGGCCGGTGTATATTCTCTATTAAAACTCAGCTTCGGAGCTTAAGAAACCATGAACGCTACAAACGAAACCAACGGTTTTGGCTATAAAACCATTGAGCATTCATATGATGTTGTAGTCTTAGGAGCTGGTGGCTCAGGCTTACGCGCAACATTGGGCGCAGCCCAGGCAGGACTGAAAACGGCCTGTGTCACGAAAGTATTCCCAACCCGCTCTCACACTGTGGCCGCACAAGGTGGTATCGCAGCTTCATTGAGCAACATGGGGCCGGATAGCTGGCAATGGCACATGTTTGATACGGTAAAAGGATCAGACTGGTTAGGTGATCAGGACGCAATCGAATATCTCTGCCGTGAAGCGCCAGAAGCCGTATATGAGCTAGACCACTTCGGCGTACCGTTCTCACGTACAGAAGAAGGCACAATCTATCAGCGTCCATTTGGTGGCCACATGCAAAACTTCGGTGATGGCCCACCTGTGCAACGTACATGCGCCGCTGCCGACAGAACTGGCCACGCGATCTTGCACACCCTTTATGGTCAATCACTAAAGAACGATGCTGAATTCTTCATCGAATATTTCGGTCTAGATCTCATCATGAGTGATGATGGCAAATGCGAAGGCCTCGTTGCCTGGAACCTTGATGATGGCACAATGCACATCTTCAACGCTAAATTAGTCATTCTAGCAACCGGTGGTTATGGCCGCTCATACTTCTCATGTACCTCAGCTCACACCTGTACAGGTGATGGCAATGGTATGGTGGCTCGTGCAGGCTTGCCGCTACAAGACATGGAATTCGTTCAATTCCACCCAACCGGCATTTATGGTGCTGGTTGCTTGATTACAGAAGGTGCCCGCGGTGAAGGCGGTTATCTTGTGAATTCAGAAGGCGAGCGCTTCATGGAGCGCTACGCGCCAACAGCCAAAGACCTTGCAAGCCGAGATGTTGTATCTCGTTCAATGACCATGGAAATCCGCGAAGGCCGCGGTGTTGGTAAAGAAAATGATCATATCTTCTTGCACCTGGATCACCTTGACCCAGCCGTATTAGGCGAACGCCTTCCAGGTATCTCTGAAAGCGCGAAAATTTTCGCTGGCGTTGACGTCACAAAAGAGCCAATCCCGGTATTGCCAACAGTGCACTACAATATGGGTGGTATCCCATGTAACTATTGGGGCGAAGTGCTTACCAAAAAAGGTGACGATCCAGATAGCGTTGTGCCAGGCCTGATGGCTGTGGGTGAAGCGGCTTGTGTGTCCGTTCACGGTGCGAACCGTTTGGGCTCAAACTCATTGATTGACTTGGTTGTGTTTGGCCGCGCTGCGGGCATTCGCGCAGGCCAAATTGTTGATGGCGATGAAAGCGCGCCGAAAGCAAGCAAAGCACAAATCGATAAAATCCTTGGTCGCTTTGATAAAACACGTCATGCAAAGGGCAGCACATCAACCGCTGAAATGCGCTTGACCATGCAAAAAGCCATGCAAGAAGATGTGGCTGTGTTCCGTATGGAAGAAAGCATGGCAAATGGTTGTCGCCGTGTCACAGAAGTTTGGGATGGCAAAGACGACATCTCAGTTACAGATAAATCACTCATCTGGAATTCGGATCTAATGGAAACATTAGAGTTTGATAACCTAATGGCTTGCTCGCTGACAACGGCTTACTCTGCAGTCAACCGCAAGGAAAGCCGCGGCGCGCATGCCCGTGAAGATTACTCAGATCGTGATGATGAAAACTGGATGCAACACACATTGGCGTGGGTTGGAGACGATGGCAAAGTCCAACTCGACTTCCGTCCCGTCCATAATTACACACTTACTGAAGAGATTGATTACATCAAACCAAAGGCCAGAGTTTATTAAAGGTCGGGTTTATTAATAAGAGGATTAAGACCTAAAAGAGATTGTAGAATTCATGTCATATATCGATCAAACATTTGGAGACCAATATGCAGATGGGCAAGGTCCATTCGGTGAGAATAGCCCCTCTTTGTTTAGTTCTATAATCATAGGATTAAGCAGGCATACTCTATTGGGTCGAGGTAAGGCGCGTAAGTTATTAGGTAAAATCTTAGCTCTTAACAACCAAGAGATTTTTGATGTATCAGTTTGGGGGACGAGTGTAAGACTGTTTCCTGGTACGAATATTTGTGACTATAAATTATTGATGTGCCCAAATCAGTATAATCATAAAGAACTTAAATTCTTAAAGAGCCACTTAACTCGAGATAATGCTAATTTTATTGATATTGGGGCAAATAGCGGAGCCTTTAGTTTATATCTAGCTGCAAAATCAAATGTAAAATTCAATATTTTTGCATTTGAGCCAAACCCGCCTATGATTCAAAGGATTAAGCAAAAATTTTTCCATCATCTGAACTCAGAACTTCTCTCAAAATGTAAATTCTATTTATTTCCTTTTGCTCTTGGTGAGAGTGAAGATAAGCTTGTGTTAATTAGTCCTGAAGGTAATTTTGGTGAGGCATATATTTCAGATGAACAGATACAATCATCTAGTATTAAAAAACCTAATTCAAAAATCGAAGTTGATGTCAAAGTTCTAACTAAAGTACTTGAAGAACAAGGCGTAGAGCAAATTGACGCTTTAAAAATAGATATCGAGGGCTATGAAGATAAAGTTGTAAAATCACTTTTTGAAAATGCAGCTTCTTCTCTATTACCTCGTGCACTTCTTATCGAACATGTCAGTAAAGATTTATGGAGTTATGACTGCATAACTGAAGCTAAAAAGCTTGGTTATAAGGTTGTATTTGAAACAAGACTTAATACAGCAATGCTTCGAGAGCAGCGTTAATGAATATGAAGGTGCGGAAGTAAGTCGCCTTGGAAATGAAAATATAGAGGAAGCCAAATGGTCCAGCTAACACTGCCAAAAAAGTCAAAGCCAAAACCAGGCAAAACCTGGAATAAGCCAGAAAATGGCGGCAACTGGCGTGAATTTCATATTTATCGTTGGTCACCTGATGATGATGAAAACCCACAAATTGACACGTACTTTGTTGATATGGATGATTGCGGACCAATGGTCCTTGATGGCATCATCTGGATTAAAAACAAAATCGATCCAACTTTGACATTCCGTCGCTCATGCCGCGAAGGAATTTGTGGCTCATGCTCAATGAACATTGATGGCTCAAACACTCTGGCCTGTACCAAAGGGTTAGACGAAATTAAAGGCGCGGTGAAAATTTATCCCTTACCGCACATGGCCGTTGTCAAAGACCTGGTGCCAGACTTAAGCCACTTCTACGCGCAGCACCGCTCTATTGAGCCATGGTTAAAAACAACCACACCAGAGCCGCAAAAAGAATGGAAACAATCCATTGAAGACCGCGCAGAGCTTGACGGCCTTTATGAATGCATCTTGTGTGCATGTTGCTCAACATCTTGTCCCTCATACTGGTGGAACTCAGACCGTTATTTAGGCCCGGCCGCCTTGCTTCAAGCTTATCGCTGGGTAGCAGACAGCCGCGACGAAGCAACAGGCGAGCGCTTGGATAACTTAGAAGATCCGTTTCGCCTCTATCGCTGTCACACAATCATGAACTGCGCCAAGGCCTGCCCAAAGGGATTGTCCCCAGCCAAAGCCATTGCTGAACTTAAAAAGAAGCTGGTCGAGCGCAAATACTAAGATTATTGATGAGCTAAGATGTATCCCATCTTAGCTCATTAACAAATTTTCTAAGTCAAAAATTAAGCGCAACAAACAGTTTCGTACAAATCTTCTCCACAACATGATGACTTGGACTTTCCTGCAGTCGCTTTTCTCGCTGGCTTACAGATCGCTCTTCTTTCCATGAGTCGAACTGATATTCGATCACTTGAAACGTCGATTTTTTCCAAAGAAAATAGCTGTAACCCTATATTTTGTGGCGCAAATTCAAAATAAAGCGGCTTATCTCCTAGTCTTGCAAGACGCCCTAAAGAGAGCTCAATAATACTAACAAGCTTGCTTGCCTTCATATACTGCCCTCTTTGCCCATCAAGAAGCTGTATTACCACTTCGCTCCATTCAGAAATTTGTCCACCGCAATCAATGCTCGTGATGTTTGAGGTCTTGATTTCAGTTACATGATATCCGCTGCCAATTTCACCACCCTCAAAAGTAAATATAAGAGGCAAAGTTAAATCGAAGGCCTTTAAGTCATTTAGTAAACTGTTCAATGTCATTTACATTCACCTTTTATTTCAATAATATTTGAAATATAAATTTGGCATATTTATTTACATATTTCAAGATTTCTTGAAATAAAAACCAGAGAATGGAGAAGTTATGAATGAAGCTGATGCTTTGGCGACGTTTGGAGCCCTTTCAAATGTCACGAGATTAAGAATTTTAAAGCATCTAGTAAGGGCTGGTGGAAATGGTTTAACAGCTGGAGAGATCGGCAATGAGGTGGAGGCAACCCCCTCGCGTGCTTCGTTTCATCTCGCAGAGATGACAAAAACCGGTTTACTGATTTCGGAGCGACAATCGCGGGAAATTTTTTACCGAGTAGATTTCAAGTCTATCGGAGATATGGTCCACTACTTAATCCATGACTGCTGTGAAGGCAATAAAACAGTCCAATCATGTTGCAACCCAAATGATAATTGCTAGCGCTTAAAATAGCCGTGAGAGAGAATAAAGCTCGGTTGCTGGTGGGCAACCTAAAGTAAAAAAACATAGATAGAAGAAAAACGAAGAAGGAGTACTGCCCACTTCGGGCAGTAGGACATGACGCCAGAGGCGTCCGGCACCTAGTGCCGCCCCTCGGAGGCCCAAGCGCCATAAGCGCTTGGAATAGCCGTGAGAGAGAATAAAGCACGATTGCTCGCGGGCAAACTAAAGCAAAAAATACAAATAACAAATGTACGAACAAGGAGTACTGCCCACTTCGGGCAGTAGGACATGGCGTAACGCCAGTGAAGCCCGGCGCCTAGCGCCGCCCCTCGGAGGCCCAAGCGCCATAAGCGCTTGGAATAGCCGTGAGAGAGAATAGAGCGCAGTTGCGAAGTGGGCAACCTAAAGCGCCACAAAAAAGAGAAACCAGGCCACACAAGAGGGACGGGCCTGGTTTCAAATCCCCAAACAATCTTACACAATCGCGAATGTAAGGTTGAAGGGAATATCAGATATATATAGGAACTTATTTCGGCATTAAAACAGTGTCGATTACATGAATAACACCATTTGATTGCATCACGTCATAAGTTGGAACGTTTGCTGTGTTGCCCTTTTCATCTTTGATGATCAAATTGGCAGGGCCATTGGCGATAACCCATAATTTGCCGCCAGCAACAGTTTTGAGTTCCGTTTTACCATTTCCTTTTTTAACCCACTTCCAAAGTGTGGCCTTATCAAGACGGCCAGCAACAACGTGATAAGTCAAAACGCCCTTAAGAGTGCCAAGATTTTCTTTTTTCAACAATGTCGGCACAGTGTTTTGGGGTAATTTTCCAAACGCACTGTTGGTAGGAGCAAAAACCGTAAAAGGTCCTTTACCCTGGAGTGTGTCGACAAGGCCAGCAGCTTTCACAGCAGCCACAAGGGTTGTGTGGTCTTTTGAGTTCACAGCATTTTGGACGATATTTTTAGTTGGCAGCATCGCTTCACCACCAACTTTAATAGATCCATGCCCCATAGATTTATGGTGCGCAGAAAAAGCCGCTTGTGAACCAAGCGCCATAATCCCGGCAACAGCAGCTGTTACAGTAAAACTCTTTAACAATGAGGAAAGTGATTTCATTTTTTTAACTCCTGATAAAAATTCACGCGCCGAATATGCGCCGCCTAAGAAGCGCAGTTGTTGCGCTCAGGAGTAATAACGAAAGAAGGTGCCAGAAAGTTTCAAAAAAGTTAAAAAGATTTTTGAAGAATGTTTTTAGTGACCTAAGGCTTCAAACAAGCGCCGATTATTGTGTGATCAATTGACCAGAAAAAACAATAGGTCCAGTTGCCTTGCCTGTAGGAGATCCACCTTCCGGTTCTAGAGTGATTGCAAATGTGAGAGATTGATTACCACTGTTAGCTTTATCAAAATTTGAGTAACTAACTTGCTGCACAGCATTTCTTCCAACAACATTTAAAGATTTTGCAGCCTTGTCAGGTTCAATCACCCAAAGTTCATAGTCTTTACCTGTTGGTGCTTTGTTTGCAATGCGTTGGATTTCAAGTTTTTTTGTGCCGACATCAACCTTGATAACAAACCCAGTTGTGGAGCCAGATGGATTAAGAACGGCAATAAAACGCCCATCAGCGGCTGGCTTTGGCAAAAATGGTAAGTAAATTCCGGCAGCTTGCAAACCTATAAAGCTCGCAGCTAGTGCTATAGCTCCAACGAAAGCTGCTCGCCAGCGATTACGACTGGCGACGAGTTTAGTCACCTTATCTAAGTTGTTGTTAGTATTTGTAACTTCTGGAATGCGCTCAATAACAGGCTGGTCCTCAAGCCGGTTAGAAATTTTGTGCCAAATTCCTAAAGGAGCGGCAACTGGCTCTTGTGTCTCAGATAGGGGGCTTAAGCGCTCTTCCCATTCATGAACAAGGCGCGCAAAGTTTGCGTCTGTTTTTAAACGCTCAGCTGCAGCCCGCCGTTCCTCATGAGAAAGCGTTCCCAAAACATATTCACCAGCGATTTCTTCAAGTGTTTCTTTTTCCATCTTATCGCTCTAAACAGTTTTTTAAATCAATTAATGCACGGCGTAACCAGGTCTTAATGGTGTTCGTAGGAACGGAATACCGCGCGGCCAATTCGCTGCGAGAAAACCCGTGTATATACGCAAGCAAAACACTTTCACGAGCCTGCTCCGTTGCCTCATTCAAACAGTTTTGCAAAGACATCCGATCGGTTGTGTCGAGCGTCTCAGGGGTGATGGCCTGTAAAGCTGATTGAAGTGGCATATCATCACTTTCACTATATTCAAGAGTTTGTGATTTAGCTTCCAATCCGCGCAGAGTATCAAGAGCTTTGTTTCTAGCAATCGTCATCATCCAGCTTAAAGGGCGTCCAAGAGATGGATTATATGAATTGGCCTTGTTCCATATAATCAAATAAACCTCCTGCAAGATCTCTTCAGCAAGGTCTTGTCTTTTTACAATACGTAAAATAACCCCAAAAAGTTTCGCTGAACTGCTGTCATAAAGCAAACGAAAGGCATCACGATCTCCAGAAGCGGTCTCTTGGAGCAGCCTTAATAACGGGTCATTTGATGATGAAGAGCTCATTAGATCTGTCATAGTTTGGGTCAATATGAGGTCCGTAAGTCCCTAGGTTTTGTGAAAATTCTTCAGGCTGACCATAAAAGCTGATCCTTCATAGCGCAATAAGTTTTAAAAAAATAGGCTCTTAATTGAACCAAATGACGGGGTAAGTCGACAGATAGGTATTAGAGCGTTCCGCCCAAAAGTGGATACCGGTTTTGGGAAAAAGGAACGCTAAAACAAGAAACTAGAGCATTGCTTTGTTTTATTAGAAAAAAGAAATGCAATAGAAATTCAAATCAGTTTAGGAGCCTCTTATGCATATTTTACTCGCCATTTTATCGACGCTTAGTTTAGTCGCATTTCTTATTATAAGAGCAAGTTATACAGTTGAGGCCCTAAAAAACCTATCAGGAGAAGCATCTGGCATAAGAGGTGCTTTTCGAAGATTCTTCTTTAAAAGAAATGCAAATGTTCATCCCCTTGCACTGATTGAGGACCCAAGAGAAGCTGTATTAGCCCTTATGGTCGCGATCATGAAAGACAAAGGGGATCTTACAGTTGAGCAAATTGCAGATTTAGAATATTGGGCTGAGTATCGCCTGAATTACCATAACCCAAAAGACATGGTGAAGTTGGCGAGATGGCATGTGCGCGACCAAGTTGAATCAGGCGCGGTGCTCTATCGTTTATCAAAAGGGTTAACAAAGCAATGCAGCGGTGAGCAAAGAGCAGATATTATTGATTTAGTTGAAAGTGCTGCACGAGGAAGGGTGGAAAAAAGCCATAGTAACAACGAATTAACACAGTTGCAGGCCCACACAGTTCAACAGCTAAAATATCGCTTTGGTGACGTGCATCAGGAAACGTACTCGCAATAAATCAATAAAGAGAAACTAATAGCCCACCATGCAAAGAGAGAAAGTAAGTTAGACTTTGCATGGTGTTGTTTTTAAACAAGGTTTAAGTAAAAGCCTCTACTTTTTACAAATTTTTGCAGTTGTTTTGCATGTCCAGCCAAGAGGTGTGAGTGTGCACTCATCTTTTGGTTTGGAGAATTTGTCATTTTGAACGGGGAAATTTCCGGTTGATAAAAGTAAGATGCTATGAGCTTGAGATTTAGCTAAAGCCTCTGTTAAGCCCCATCCTTCAACAGAAGTCATTTTGCAATCTTTAGCTGCAAGTGCAGATGTGTTGAAAGGTGCTAATAATGCGGCAGCAATAGTAAAAATTGCGATTTTTTTCATTTTCATAAGTCCAAACTCCCTAATAATATAATGATGAATTTTATGGTTAATTTTTTCTCTTAATCAAGAGAAATGAAGCAGTGAGTTCCCACTTTAATTTGTGTTGTGGCTGAAATGGCGTAAACAGGCCATGGAGCTTGGAATGTGGATTAGCAGTGAGTAGTAATTTGAAAGCAAATAATAAAGCGAAAAACAAAAAATAACTTGACGAATGCCTTGAGAATTGGTTTGAACAGGGTCTTGATTTTGATATAGTTATTATACCTAAAATTTGTGCCGCCTTAGCTCAGTTGGTTAGAGCGCTTGATTGTGGATCAAGAGGTCCCCCGTTCGATTCGGGGAGGTGGTACCATTTTAACTATAAAATTATTCAGCGCTTGTTCAGTCTGACCTCTTATCTCATCCTCCATCCTTTATCTCTCAAACACCCATTTGAACGACTTTTATGTAAATGTAAAAGACAGTTAATGACTGAAGTTTAGTTATAAAAGACATAAATATTTGGATATATTTTGTGTTTAGGAGTGTAAAACTAAAGGGCCTATAAAGAGGCTCAAATAGCACAGTATAATTTCTTATGAGTTCTGAGATGACATCATCAATAATATGGTTTTTAGCTCAGTTAAAACCAAACGGTTTTGACCGTGCTTGTGTCAATCTCGAACGGCAGGACTTTCAAACATTCATGCCTATCCGTGAAATGCTTGTTAGGCGTGGACGATCAAACCAAAAAAGCAAACAACCATTATTTCCAGGTTATATATTTGTCGGAACTGAGCGTGAAAACCCTAAATGGAGCAGTATTAATAGCACGTTGGGAGTATCTCGCTTGGTCAGTTTTGGTAAAAATGAGCCCGCTCCCATACCAGAGCAATTAATGAATGGACTGATGGAGCGATGCGATGAAGATTTTAGTCTGCTTCCTCCGGATAATTTAAGGATTGGCGACCAAGTAAGGGCTGTTTCTGGCCCATTTGCAGACTATATCGCGACGATTGAGGATATATCAAACGAAACCAGATTAGGCATTTTGTTTGATGTTTTGGGGCAAAAAAAACGGGCGGTCATACACGTTTCAGACATTGAGAAAATAGAAAAATAACCAAGCTATGACCAGGACGTATCATTTCAATAAAAAGGCAGTTTTAGAGCTGTGCGGATGCTTAGTGGGTATCAAAAGCGTAACTAAAAAGAGCAAATAAAACTTTTGACTCACAGAAAGTGGAGCTTTATGTTCAACTTTGAACAAAGAAATGAAACGCACTAAATTTATAATGCTTAACAATAGGCATACCCTAGAATTTTCTTCCAGCAAAGCAACTTAGGTCTTTGGTGGTGCGGTAGCCATTCTAAAACAATCATATCGGACGTTTATCACCAAACCATGACTGCTCCGAAAGTAAATACCAAAGAAGATACCCGGTTTCGAGTTCTCAGATTACTAGAGGAAAACCCGGATCTAACTCAAAGAGAAATTGCCGATAAACTTGGTATAAGTCTTGGTGGTGTGAATTATTGCCTCAAGGCGCTCATCGATAAGGGGTTAGTAAAAATTCAAAACTTCCAGGGCAGTGAGTATAAGCTTGGATACGCTTATTTTCTAACACCAAAAGGTATTTATGAAAAATCAGTTCTAGCTGCAGGGTTTTTGAAGCGGAAGATGGACGAATACGAAGCGCTTAAAGAAGAAATAGAATCACTCGAAAAAGAAGTGAAAAAAAGCAGGTAGTATAGATGTTTATTCTGCATAGAAACGTGTGATCTTTAGTGTTGACAGGAATGTATTGAAGTTTAATTTTTATTTTTACTTGTAGATAATAGTTTTTGGGATTTCAGGTATATGATTACACCAGTAATATTGTGCGGTGGGACGGGAACACGCCTTTGGCCACTATCGCGTAAAAGCTTACCAAAACAATTTGCACCCATTGTCGGTGATAAAAGCCTTTATCAACTCACTTTAGAGCGGTGCTCCAAGTTGAGTGATGAGATTATTACTGTGGCGTCTGAGGACCATAGATTTATGGTTCTGGAGGCCATGAATGAAAGTGGTGTTAAGGGCGCCGTGATCTTGGAGCCGATGGGAAGAAATACCGCTGCCGCTATGGCGTTAGCTGCATTAAATCGGGTTGAAATTGGTACTGGTGATGATTTGCTGTTATTTTGCCCGGCTGACCATTTTGTCCCAGATTTAGATGCGTTTGCAGAGACGATTAAGCAGGGTGTTAGTTCTGCCCAATCAGGCGCGATAGTTACTTATGGTATTGTGCCAACATTTCCAAGTACGGCTTATGGATATATTCAGCAAGGTGAAAAGCGTGCTTGCGGTGGGCTTGAGGTTGTCCGTTTTATAGAAAAGCCAGAAGCTGAAAAGGCTCAAGAGCTGTTGCTTGGCGGTGACGTTTCGTGGAATGCCGGTATATTCCTGGCAACAGCGAATACAATAGTTAAGGCTTTAAAGGAGCATGCCCCAGAGATTCTAGAAAATTGTGAAGCGGCGATGAAAGCTTCCAAAAAAACTGAATCAAATGAGCATGGCGTACTGGTCGAGCCAGAGAAAAATGCTTTTGCTATCTGTCCGTCAAAAAGTATTGATTACGCAGTCATGGAAACGCATGAAAATAAAGTCGTGATACCATTCCATGGGCAATGGAGTGATGTCGGAAGTTGGAATGCTGTGGCCGACCTAACAGAGCCAGGTGTGGATGGAAACCGCATAGATGGTCAGGGTGTAGCTCAAAATTCTAAAGACACTTATATACATGCTCCTCACCGCCCAGTGGTTGCTTTGGGTGTCAAAGATCTTTTGATAGTCGATACGGCAGATGCGGTCTTGGTTGCAGAAAAAGGATCCGCAGAGCAAGTCAGAGATGTTGTAGCCGAGCTTGAAAAGCGTGGGTTTATGCAAGCGTTAACCCATAGGAAGGTCGCTCGCCCCTGGGGCTGGTATGATTGTGTTGATATTGGTCATAGGTTTCAAGTGAAGCGAATTGGTGTAAAACCTGGTGCCTCGCTCAGTTTGCAAAAACATCACCACCGAGCTGAGCATTGGGTAGTAGTGCGAGGAACAGCTGAAGTGACGTGTGGTGAAGATGTATTCTTGCTTTCTGAAAATCAATCTACCTATATTCCAGTTGGTGAAATTCATAGATTGAAGAACCCTGGTAAAATTCAATTAGAAATGATCGAGGTTCAATCAGGAACATATCTTGGTGAGGATGATATTGTTCGCCTGGATGATACCTATGGCCGTGTTAAGCATGAAGATGGTGGTGAAAATAAATGACTATACACCCTAAAATATATGTAGCTGGACATCGGGGTATGGTGGGTTCGGCGATTGTTCGAGACTTACAAAAAAGTGGACATTTGCCTGAGAATCTCATTACGCGAACTCATACTGAACTCGATTTAACTAATCAGCTAGCAGTTAAAGATTTCTTTCAGGCAGAGCAGCCAGATGAGGTGTATTTAGCTGCGGCAAAAGTGGGCGGCATTCATGCCAATAATACATATCCCGCAGAGTTTATTTATGAAAATTTAATGATCCAAAACAATGTGGTAGATGCTGCATTTCGCTCCGGCATTAAGAAATTATTATTTCTTGGTTCAAGTTGTATTTACCCAAAACTTGCAAAGCAGCCTATGGATGAAGAGCAGTTGTTAACTGGCAAGCTTGAGGAAACGAATGAGCCATATGCGATAGCTAAAATTGCAGGGATAAAACTTTGTGAAAGCTATAACCGCCAATATGGTGAAAGTCATGGCATTGATTATAGAAGTGTAATGCCAACAAATCTTTATGGACCGGGTGATAATTATCACCCGGAAAACAGTCACGTTATACCTGCATTGCTTCGAAGGTTTCATGAAGCAAAATTAGAGAGTCAAAAAGTAGTAACGGTTTGGGGAAGTGGTACCCCTTTTCGGGAATTTCTACATGTTGACGATATGGCGTCTGCAAGCGTTTACGTTATGAACTTGGATAAGTCTGTTTATGACCAGCACACGTCACCGATGCAAGCCCATGTGAATGTTGGTAGCGGTCGAGAAGTCTCTATTGGCGAGTTGGCGAAATTGGTTGCTGATGCGGTTGGTTTCGAAGGTGAGATAGTATTTGATGCGAGCAAACCAGATGGCCCACCTAGAAAATTAATGGACAGCGAACGGTTAAATTCATTGGGGTGGAACCCTAACATTGACCTTGAAAAAGGTTTAAGTGAAACCTACAAAATTTTTTTAGAAATTGAGAAAGTAAGTTAATGACAGAAAGTGCCAAAGTAGCCCTAATCACAGGGATCACAGGTCAGGACGGTTCTTATTTGGCAGAGTTCCTTCTTGAAAAGGGTTATATAGTCCATGGCGTGAAACGAAGAGCTTCACTCTTCAATACCCAAAGGGTTGATCACATTTATCAAGATCCCCACATTCAGGGAAGAAATTTTAAATTACATTATGGTGATTTATCGGATACCAGTAATTTGGTGCGTATTATACAAGAAACGCAACCCGATGAGATTTACAATCTAGGTGCGCAAAGTCATGTTGCTGTTAGTTTTGAAAGTCCTGAATACACTGCTGATGTAGACGCTATTGGAACATTGCGAATTTTAGAAGCAATACGAATATTAGGCCTTGAAAAGAAAACTCGTTTCTATCAGGCCTCAACCAGTGAACTCTATGGTCTTGTTCAAGAAACTCCTCAGAAGGAAACAACACCATTTTACCCAAGAAGCCCATATGCGGTGGCAAAGCTATATGCTTACTGGATTGCAGTAAACTATCGAGAGGCTTATGGCATCTATGCGTGTAATGGAATTCTATTTAACCACGAAAGTGAACGACGTGGTGAAACCTTTGTTACCCGAAAGATTACAAGAGCCCTGGCCAACATTTCGCAAGGTCTGGAAGATTGTTTGTACCTAGGTAATATGGATGCATTGCGAGATTGGGGACACGCAAAAGATTACGTCCGTATGCAGTGGATGATGTTGCAGCAAGAAGAGCCTGAAGATTTTGTAATCGCAACAGGTGCGCAATATAGTGTACGCCAGTTCGTTGAATGGACAGCTAATGAACTAGGTATCACCTTAAAATTTAGAGGTGAAGGTGTTGATGAAGTCGGAGTTGTCGAAAAAGTTGAGGGTGAAGCCAGTGAAATGGTATCAGTTGGTGATGTCATCGTTAAGGTTGACCCAAGGTATTTTCGTCCAACGGAAGTTGAAACTTTGTTGGGTGATCCAACCAAAGCCAAAGAAAGACTAGGCTGGGTTCCTGAAATTACCGCACAAGAAATGTGTCAGGAAATGACAAGTTATGACCTTGAGCAAGCCAAACGCACAGCCTTGTTAAAGCAACATGGATTTGATGTGAAAATTAGCTTGGAAGATGGTTAATCGTTACCTTCAATTTTTTACGAGGTTAAGTCTTTGTCTGAAACCAATGAGCAAATTCTGGTTATTGAAGCCGGAGCTACAGATCGCAATTATTGGCGAGACCTTTGGAAATTTCGAGAACTATTTCTCGTTCTTGCTTGGAGAGATGTATCTGTCCGATATAAGCAAACAGTAGTTGGTCTTGCTTGGGCATTAATTAGGCCCTTTATAACCATGATAGTGTTTACGGTTATTTTTGGTAATCTTGCGAAATTACCTTCTGAAGGTGCCGCACCTTACGCCTTAATGGTGTATGCTGGCTTACTACCTTGGCAATTTTTTTCTCAAGGGTTGGCAGATGTTGGCAATAGCATGGTGGTGAATTCTCATTTGGTGAGTAAAGTTTATTTTCCGCGGATGATTGTTCCTGTTTCAGCATTGGTTGTATCTCTAATTGATTTCTTAATCAGCTTTATCATCCTTGTTGTCTTAATGGTTTGGTTCCTCTATCCACCTGGTTGGCAAATTTTGTTCCTGCCATTCTTTTTAATGATGGCAGTTTTAGCAGCACTTGGACCAGGGCTCTGGCTTTCTGCATTAAATGTTAAATATAGAGATTTTCGATACATAATCCCGTTCATATTGCAGCTAGGAATGTATCTGTCGCCTGTTGGGTTTAGTTCTTCGGTTGTTCCAGAGCAATGGCGGCTGCTTTATTCATTAAACCCTATGGTAGGTGTTATTGACGGTTTCAGGTGGTCAATTTTAGGAAACGAAGCCAATTTCTATATGCCTGGTTTCATTTTAAGCTGGGTAATTATCGGTTTCTTTTTATGGTTGGGCATTCGTCAGTTCCGTAAAACAGAGAAAACCTTTGCGGATATAATTTAACCCATAGAATTAAGTCAAATGTCAAATACAGCTATCACAATTGAAAATATATCTAAATGCTACCTTGTCGGACATAAGTCTAAACAAACAGAACGCTATACGGCCCTGCGAGATGTGCTTGTGCAAAGCATGGGAAGTTTCTACCAAAAAAGTAAGGATATGCTTCATGGGCGCCCCTTAATTATTGGTGATGAAATTGAAGAGTTTTGGGCGTTAAAAGGCGTCAACTTAGAGATCAATATCGGCGACCGTATTGGAATTGTTGGGCGCAATGGCGCCGGCAAATCCACTCTACTAAAAATTCTATCTCGCATCACAGACCCAACAAAGGGTAAAATTACGATGCGAGGTCGTGTCTCTAGTTTGCTTGAAGTTGGCACAGGTTTTAACTCAGAACTAACAGGGCGCGAAAACATTTTTCTCAATGGTGCTATTCTTGGCATGACGAAAAATGACATTAAGGCTCGGTTTGATGAGATCGTTGAATTCGCACAAGTCGAACAGTTTTTAGATACACCTGTTAAACGATATTCATCAGGTATGTTTGTACGGTTGGCTTTTGCCGTTGCAGCTCATTTAGAGCCTGAAATTCTCATTGTTGATGAAGTCTTAGCCGTCGGAGATCTTAATTTTAGAAATAAGTGTCTAGGCAAAATGAAAGAAATTGGCCAAAGCGGTAGAACAATTATATTTGTCAGTCATGATATGAGCACCGTCAGGCAGCTTTGTGATAGAGCTGTAATTATGGGCGATGGGCAAGTTCTAGACACCGGTACAACAGAAGAAATTACAAGAAAATATGAAAAGGCCTCTCTGGGATTAACGAACAATAGATTGTCAACAGTACTAAGAGAACAAGGACCTGGAGGGTACCACTTTTCTAAGGTTGAATTAAGAAATGCTGAGGATGGAAAAGTCTCGACTGAATTCCAGGCGGGCGATACAATTGAAATCAATTTATGGGGCAGCAGTGAAAAACCTCCAACGGATAGCTACACAGTCGAGTTTTTTCTTCACAACCAAAGAGGAGACCGTATCAGTTGGGGAGCCTCTAATCCTATACAAAATAAATTCTATGGACAAGAAGATACATTTTACAAATGCAATATTGGTCCACTACATCTTACATCAGGAATTTATTCTCTAAGTTTCTCAGTTAGAGTATGGGGATTGGAAAGATGGGACACTTGGGAGCACGCAGTAGAATTTTCTATATTTCGATGTGATTTATTTAAGACAGGTTATGATGTGACTTCGTTGGGAGGTGGAGATTTTGTAATTCCTCAGGTATGGGAATGAAAAAGTATTTTACTGATATGATTTGCAGACGGGTATTTAAAAGATGACTCCAAAAGTATCGATCTTATTATCAATCTATAAAAGCGAAGCTTACCTCAGTAGTTGGCTGAAGAATGTGATTCAGTTAAGCATTTGGCATGAAATAGAATTAATAATAGTCGCAAATGCGCCTAGCTCCCGAGAGCAGGAAATAATATCAGAATTCCTTAAGAGTTGGCGTGAGCAAACCCACTATATAGAAGTTGATAGAGAGAATTTATATAAATCATGGAATAGGTGTCTCAATATAGCTACAGGTAAGTATTGTGCTATAGCAAACGTTGACGATCTAAGGACACCAGATGGGCTGGAACAACAAGTTAATATTTTAGAGAAGCATCTCAATTATCTATTTTGTTTTTCTGACTTCTGGTCAGTGACAACATTTCCAAGCACAAAAGGAACGCTAGTTAATATCCCGAATTATAAGGAAGAAGAATTAACGAGGGGTATGTTAGCCGGCCCGTTTTTCATATGGCGCAGAGAAGACAATAATTCAAGACCTATCAGATTTGATGAGCAGTTTAAAAGTGGAGGTGATTTTGACTTTGCTGTTCGTTTAGCACTGGCAGGCCAGGGGTTCTATCATCAAGAACCAGTCGGTTATTATCTAAATCAAGGGACGGGTTTAAGTACAGGTTCAGACTTACAGCCGATAGAGCGTATAGTTATCGAATTGCGTTATGGTATATATGATAAAATTGAATACCAATATTTACCCAAAGCATTTGATTATGACGTAAAATTTATCCATCTTGATAATGAGCGCATACCTATTTCTGATTTTATTGACAATTATGAGGAATGGATTAGTTCGAGACAAAAAGATTGGTTTAATCAAGGATTGATACGATCTTCATTTTTTGCGTTCTTAAAAAAAAGTAAAACTTTCCTTGTACTCAAAAAGACTAAGTCAATGGTCACTTTTCTAGGTAGAAGGATTTTTAAATGAAAATTATAGCCCTATTTCCAGTCAGAAATGAGGAATGGATATTACCAACATATCTGTCTTCTGTTAGTCAAATAGCCGACGAGATAATTGCTCTGGATCAGGAATCTGAAGATTCAACAGAAAAAATTTTGAAAGAGAAAAATGTACGTGTTGAGAAAAACATTGTTCCAAAAGGTACATGGCAACAAACGAACATTAGGCGGGAAAAGCTCCTTTCCTTGGGACGTGCTAGTGGCGGAACCCATTTCATTTGGTTAGATGCTGACGAAGCATTTACAGCAAATTTTTTAAAACAAGGTCGAGATATAATAGGAAATTTGAAGCCCGGACAAAAATTAACCATGCAATGGCTAGCTCTATGGAAGTCAATAGATAAATATCGTGATGATGAGAGTGTTTGGAGTAATAATTTTAAAGATTTTATTGTTTGCGATCATCCTGACTATGGATTTGAAGTAGCCCATATTCACGAAGGAAGAACACAAGGTCCAAATACGACAGATACTTTGGTACAATTGCCTCTAGAAAAAGGCGCGGTCCTACATTTTCAGTTCGTTCCGTGGCAAAAATTCCAATTAAAACAAGCTTGGTATCGTTGTTTGGAATTGATTGACGCCCCTAATGCAGCCGAAAGTATAAATGCGACTTACTCAATTACACTTGATGACCCAAAAGTGGGTCTGCAAAAAATACCAGAAGACTGGACTAACGATCTTCAAATAGATCCTTTGATTACACAAAATTCAAGTAGTTGGCATTTAAATGAAATAATTAAATTATTTAATAAGCACGGGATTGAATTTTTTGAGCCACTACAAATTTGGCACTTAGATGAGTTAAACTGTGAGTTTGAAAAAAGATTAGGGCGCCCTCCTAAAAAAAATATGTATAGGCATAATATGAGAATTTGGAGTCGTTTGAAAGGTAGCATATTACGTAGGGTTAATAGGTAATTAGACGCGAATATGTTTTTTTGAGCTTGTCTTCGGAAATTCAAATACAGACTGAAACAACTATTAATAGGATCGAGCGCATCTTGATCACTTTAAAACATCGACTTTAATTTGATCTACTACTACAATCAACTTTTACATTTTACTTATCTCTGTTTGATTAAGTCTATCTCGTTAAGCACCAAAAGAATTCAGTCTCAAAAATAACTGACCAAATATTCACCGAATTGATTTTCGGCAGAAAAAACTGGAGCAAAAAAATGACCATCAAGCATATAATACTCCGCATATGGAATAGAATCATTGGTCTTAATGCGATACAAAAAATTACTCAAAAAAAAGATAAACAAGAAAATATAAATCCTTTTTTTGTAACTCCTCCCTGGGAGTATGTACAAAATGTTACTGAATATAACTTACATCGATATTTAGGGTTGAAAGCCTCTGATATTAAAACTTGGTGTATTGTGGGTGGATATGTTGGGAACGAAGTTGATGTAATCATGAGAAACTACCCTGCATCTAAGATTGATATTTTTGAATGTTCAGAAAGATATACCGAACAACTGCGAAAACGCTTTCATAGCAATGAGAAAGTACGAGTAATTGAGAAAGCTGTTTCTTCCGTTGCTGGAAAAATTTCATTCCATGAAACTTCACTAACAGGAAGTGGAAGTCTTCTTAAAATTGGGGAGCTTGCTAAAAAGAGTTACGATGCGACAGCTGCAGAAACTTTTGAAGTTGAAGCAATTACTCTAGATGAATTTTATGACGGTAAAGGTGTTGATATTTTACAAATCGATGTGCAGGGAGCAGAAAAATTAGTGCTAACTGGTAGTGTTGAGATGTTGAAAAGCACGAAAGCTGTTTTTATTGAAGTTTCGATTCATCCTGATTTGTATGAGGGAGCAGTAACATTTGATGAATTGGAAACTTTTTTAAAGAAAAATGATTTTAAACTTGTTTTATTAGGAACAGATATAAACTTAACTGGTAACGCTTTGTTTTTGAAGAGCTCATAGTTGTTTTTTAAATTATTTTTTATGACTTATAATTATACTCAAATTAATTCAAAAGCCTGGTGGCAAAAACAACTTTCTAATTGGGAGTTAGACTTTTTCGGCCCTCCAATCCAAGACCTATCAAATAGAAACACGGGATTCCATGGTTGTAAAGCCCGATAAATTTTCCATGAGACAAGCTTGTGTTCAAAGCTGGGTAAAGACAAATGCACCCACAACCTGAAATAACATTTCTCACAAGACCAATCAATGTCGGTCAAAAATCTCTTTATCTATTAACCCGATCATTTTTTAAAAGAATCTGGTACAGATTAAGGGGCCATGAGATGCCCAAAACGCCAGAGTTCGGTGGGCATTCAGCTGTTACTAGAAGTGTCATTCACGGGTTTAGGGACATTGGAGTCTCTGTTAACTTAGATCCAAAATCACTTAATCAAGTTGCAGAAACTGTTCATGTGCTCAGTGATTTAGCAGCGCTAAAACAAGCCATCTCTTGGAAACGTCAAGGACAAATAAAAAAACTAGTTGCAGGACCAAATCTTGTTGTTTTGCCTTCAGATGATCTGGCAATCAGTGCACCCGAAATTGACCTTTTTTTAGTCAATAGCGAATGGACACGGTCCGTGTATATAGAGGATTTACCGTTACTAGAGGATAAAATAAATATCTGGCCATCTGGTGTAGATATAAAATTTTGGCAACCAGCTGATGCAATAAAAACATCTGATAGAGCACTTATATATATTAAAGATAAAACTTGTCAAAGTTTAATCAAGAAATGTGAGAAGGCCTTAAATGAACAAGGAATTGTCTCTCAAAGGTTAGTATATGGAGAATACCAATTAGAAGAATTCAGAAAAGAATTATCACTTAGTACAATTTCAGTTTTTTTTAGTGCGCATGAAAGTCAGGGCTTAGCTCTTGCGGAGGCCTGGGCAATGAATATACCAACATTGGTTTGGGAACCAGGATCAATCAAGATAAAAAGAAAAGGCTCAATTAATACGTTAGAACGCACCTGTTCATCAGCACCCTATCTAACAAATTCTTGCGGTTTATTTTTTAAGACTGAAACTGAATTCGAAGATAGCTTGTCAAAATATATAAATAATAAAAAGTCATATTCTCCAAGAAAATGGGTGATTGAAAATCTCTCAGATTCAAAATCAGCACTTAATTTACAGGATATAATTTTAAAAAATGCTTAGAAAAGTTTCAAAATTTTTTAGAACGCAAAATAAAAAGCATATAAAAACATATGCTCAATGTGGTGAAGATGTCATCATAGATTTTGCCTTCAAAACAATGGGTATGGAATATCCAACTTATTTAGATATTGGCGCTCACCACCCAACATACTTAAGCAATACATATTATTTTTATAAGCAAGGTTCTAAAGGAATTTGCATTGAGGCAGATCCGATGCTTAGTCGTAAAATAGTAAAAAAACGACCAAAAGATATGTGCTTAAATATTGGTGTCGGCTCAAAAAATGAGACCGCAGATTTTTATATTATGAGCACCCCAACCCTAAACACTTTTTCTAAGGAAGAAGCAGAGAGATTAGAACTAACGACATCACAAAAAATTAAAAAAATTGTAAAAATTCCATTGCTAACTGTTCATGACATAATTGAGAAGCAGGGGGAGGGAAAATGTCCAAATTTGATTTCATTAGATGTGGAAGGACTTGATAAGACAATTCTCCAATCAATAGATTTTAAGAAATATCGACCTGAAATAGTTTGTGTAGAAACTATTACATTTACTGAGGACAGTAACGAAAAAAAGATCCCAGAAATTATCAATTTAATGATAGAAAATGATTATCTTTTGTATGCAGATACTTATATAAACTCGATTTTCATTTGTAAAAGAGCTTGGGATAAACGTTAGAAATTCGAAACTTGATTAATTGGTAATGGATAAATGGAGACTACTCAATTGAACAAAATACTAAACTCCTATTGGAATGTGAAAACACCATCATCTTATGTTGATGTGGTTAAAGATGCTGTTTCTGAGACAACAAAGTTTGAAAAATTCCGACAAGAAAAACAGTATGCGGGAATCGTAGAGAATTTACTTGAAGAAGATGGTTGGGATATTTACCATTCTCTTCCGGGTGATATCATTGAGTTATTAAAGTTGACCGAAGATGCTGACAGTGTTGGTAGTCCACTTACCTTTAATTACTCCGGCCTAGAATTATCACCTACAACACTGCGATATGCGAAGGTTCTAGAAGAATTATCAGGTTTATTTAACAATTTTAATGGAATAAATTCGATAGTTGAAATTGGTGTAGGCTATGGTGGACAGGCCAGATTGATCAGCCAATATATGGATCGTCTTGGCAAGAAACTAGAAAACTATACCTTAATAGACTTGCCTGAAGTCTTAAACTTAGCAAGGCTGTATTTAGAACATTTCAGTTTGAAAAATTCGATTCAATATAAATCAAAATCAGAATTATCTCAGTATAAGAAGAAGCAATATGATCTCCTTATTAGCAATTATGCTTTTTCAGAATTTAACCGACCTCTACAGGAAGAATACCTTGAAAAGGTAATTCTAAATTCTAAAGCTGGTTACCTAATAATGAATAATGGCAAAACCGAAAATGGACGGCATATTTGCGGCGAATTTGGAAATAAAGACTGCATTTTGGATATCGAGCTATTAGAAATAATTTCTGGGTCGAAGATTATCGAAAACAATTTACTTTCAAGCAAGGGTATCTACCTTATTGTTTTTGGCACATAAATAGAAATAAACATGATTGCGGCAATATATCTCTATTGTGAAACAAGGCAGATTTTATGGATAATATTAAACTTAGTTATTTAAATTGTGATGTTACTATCTAAGAAAATATTGAGAATTAAGTAATAGTACCGAGTTAGAAATTCATGTCTTTATCAGATATCAAAATCTCCGTTATCATTCCAACTTGGAATCGCGCTGATTGTATTTCAAATGCAATAAATAGTGTGCTTGCTCAAACCTTCCCAGTTTTTGAAATTCTAATTTGTGATGATGGATCAAATGATAATACGAAAGAAATTATCGATACTTTCCCAAACGAAATTGTAAAATGGTTAAGTGGGCCAAGAGGCGGGTGTCCAGCCATTCCAAGAAATCGGGGCATTAAGGCCGCAAAAGGAAACTGGATTGCTTTTCTGGATAGTGATGATGAATGGCTACCAAAAAAGTTAGAAAAACAAGTCGAGAAAATTACTGCCACAGGCGCTATGGCATCATGTACTAACGCTACACGTTTAGTACCGTCTCTTGGTCTCGTTGGATGTGTGGTATCACATCAAAAATCAGAAATTCTTTTAAATGATTTGTTGGATGATAATAGAATAATTTGTAGCTCAGTTTTAATAAACCGTAATTTGCTAAAGAAAATTGGCTTTTTTCCAGAAACCCACAATTTGAAAGTAGGAGAAGATTATTCTCTTTGGTTACGATCAACAAGTATCGCTAATTTTCAATATCTAGACCAACCACTATTAATTTATAATGATGACCCAACTGACAGTGCTAGGGCTTTTTCACCCGGGTACTGGTTTCAAAAAAGACAAGTTTTTGGTAATTATTTTAACTGGTATTGGAATTTTAATAAGTTCCGCCTGCCGGTAATAATAGTAAAGTTTATTCTAATCAACCTTTATTCAATTTCTTTGAAAATATACAATAAATCTATTGCTTCACTTGCTTTATTCAAAAAAAAGGTCCTACAGAAATAAAATAATATTTAAGCAGCTCCTAAGAACATTCTAAAACATTACAGAATCATTTTGGTTAATTTAATGGTGTAAAATCGATTCTGTATAGTATAGTGTTATACCAAACGGGGAGGTGTAGTCATAAAAAACGGTGGCTATATTCTAGGAATAAATATCATTTTATAAAGCAAATGAAATATGCCACGAATTAGCATATTAATGCCTGTCCACAATGGTGAAAGTTTTTTAAAGCCAGCAATAGACAGTATATTAAATCAGACTTTTCAAGACTTTGAATTCATAATTATTAATGATGGGTCTACTGACAGATCGAACGAAATAATTTCTTCCTACACAGATAATCGCATTCAATTAATTCATCACGATACTAATTTAGGAATAGTACATTCTTTAAATGAAGGTGTAGCCCAATCGACCGGTGAATTTATTGCTAGAATGGATTGTGACGACCTGTCTCGTCCTAAAAGACTAGAAAGACAATTGAAGTTTCTGGAAGAAAATAAAGACGTAAATATTGTTGGAGCTTGGATCAAATTATTTGGGCATGTTAGAAGAAACTTTGTTCACAAATATCCAGTTCAAAGTAAAGCTATTAAGTCTTTAATGTTATTTGAAAACCCCTTAGCACATCCAACAGTTATGTTTCGTAGAGAAATTTTAAATCAAAAGGGAAAGAGCAACTATTTAACTAATTTTCCTCATGTTGAAGATTGGGCCTTCTGGTTTGAACTAAGCAAAAAATATAAATTTGCAAATATATCAGAAGTGCTTTTGGATTATAGAGTCCACAAAAGCAGTGCTTCAAAAAAGAACACGCGTGCACAAAAGCACTCGGTTATCCAACTTCAGAAAGAGATGTTTTCTTATTATAACCTTCCTTTTTCAGAAGAGTTCTTACCGCTAAATTTACAATGGTCTAAAAAGAATTGTTCTAATTTTAGTCAATATCTGAATACATTAATTGAAGAAAATAAACGTAAAAAAATATTTGAAGAGGCTGCATTCAATCACATTGTAAGCAAAGTGTTTTTAAAATTTGTTCGAGGAGCAAATAGTGACGCTTTTTTTGCAGCCATAGAGATGATTAAGTTTGGGTCTAAATATTTATCACTAAACGTCATGCTTGTATCAGTGACAAAAATTCTAGTAATGACACACATTAGGAGGCTTATAAAGTAGAGTGATCTATCAAGTGTGGCAAAGTAATGAGAAGACTTTTTTCAACAAAATGACTTAGAAAATTAATCATGAAATTCAGTCTCTGCCCAGATAAGATTATCTACTTTTTATTAAAATGAAATTTCTTCTATGTTGTGAATTTTTTCACCCCAGTGTTGGTGGTGTTCAAGAGGTTATGAAGCAAATAGCAACCAGGCTGGCTGCTAAAAATCATGATGTGACTGTCGCAACAACAAAATTAGACCATCGCAAGACTTCCAATTTAGGTAAAGTAAAGATTCAATCATTTGAAGTTAGTGGAAATTGGGTAAATGGTTTAAATGGAAAAGAGATCAGTGATTATCAGAACTTTGTTGTTGATGGAGAATTCGATATAATATTTATCTATGCAGCCCAACAGTGGACTTTTGATGCGCTCATAGAAAAATTTGATGAAATTCAAGCAAAAAAAATCTTTGTACCATGCGGTTTTTCAGGATTATATGAACCTTCATATGCTGAGTATTTTAAGAAAATACCAGATGTACTAAAGAGTTTAGATGCCCTTATTTTCCACGCTAATGAGTATAGAGATTTCGAATTAGCCAGAGCCCATGGAATAAAAAATTGTCATTTAATACCAAATGGAGCTGATGAATATGAATTCGATCAGATCCCGGTACCTAATTTTAGAAATAAGAATAATATAACTAAAGACACCTCACTATTATTAACAGTCGGAACGTTAAACGGAGCCAAGGGACATTTAGAGGTCGCACAAGCTTTTTCTAAACTAGAGTATGAGCACCCCGTTACTTTAATTTTAAATGGAAATAAAATGCCGAGCGCCAACAATTCCGGTGCTTTAAAAAAACTTAAAAATAAATTATTTTCTTTAAGCTTAAAATCGTTTGTTCACTTGTTAAAACTATTTATTATTCGTCTGCTCATAGTACTACGAATTAGGGAAACCTATTTTTCAAAATTAAATAGACTCACCCAAGAGGTTAATGCTGGAAAATATGGAAAAAACAAAAAGATTATTTCCTGTGATTTAGATAGAGAACAATTACTCAATTGTTATTTTGAATCGGACCTTTTTGTATTTGCTTCACATATCGAATATTCACCACTTGTTTTATTTGAAGCTTGTGCAGCAGGGCTTCCTTTTTTGAGCGCACCAGTTGGAAATGCTGAAGAAATTGCACGGTGGACCAATGGCGGTGTTATTTATCCAGCTAAAAAAGATTTCAAAGGTTTCACGGAAACGGATACGAATATCTTAGCTAAAGAAATTGATGCTCTGATAAAAAACAAAACTAACTTAGAACAACTGAGCAAAAATGCTCGTCAGTCTTGGGAAAAAAATTATACTTGGGCAAAACTGTTTGACCAATATGAAGAGGTGTTTCTTCAACACCTCGACTAATTTCTCATGTTTCAAACGGAGTAAAACTTATGAAAAATCTTGCAAAAAGATTATTAAGTCGAGTGCAGCAATCTCACTTGGCTTCAGTTCCTAACCTGGACTGTGACAGATTTGAAATTAATAATTGGATTTTATCAGACTTCGTAGCTCACCGTTTAGTGCCCTTGGTTGGTTTCCATCCATACCCATTGAATGAAATGATGTTGATGTCAGGAGCTGTTTGTAGGTTTAAACCGTCATATGTTTTTGAGTGGGGAACTAATCTAGGTGTATCAGCTCGCATTTTTCATGAAACAGCATCTTTCTTTAAAATAGACACTCAAATTCACTCAATAGATTTACCCGATGATATTGATCATGCAGAACATCCAAAAAATTTAAGGGGAAAATTCGTGAAAGGAAAAGCGAATGTACACCTCCATTTAGGTGATGGATTGCAAACATCTCTGGATATTTACAAGTCAATACCTGAAGGTGAAACCGTATTGTTTTTTGTTGATGGAGATCATTCATACGAAAGTGTTAAACGTGAGTTATCTGAAATAGTTAAAAACGTTAAATCACCAAAAATATTATTACATGATACCTTTTACCAAACGGAAAAATCTAAATATAACATAGGGCCACATCAGGCTGTGAACGAAGTCATGGATGAGGTTAGTAAGGATTTAAATTTGAATTTAGTAAGTGAAAATATTGGCTTACCAGGAATGACGTTGATTTATTAAGACCTTAGTAAACTATTTCACTTTATTTGGAATGCAAAAATTTCTGAAATTTTAATTTTATCTAATCACCCTAAAAGAGACTATTTTGAAAAACAATATAGCTGTCATATCGAATTTAGAGGGCGGTCTGGGCAATCAAATGTTCCAATATGCTGTTGGTAGAAGTTTATCAATCAAATTGGGATGCCCTTTAAAATTAGATTTATCCTGGTTTAGGAACCAAAATGATCGCCAGTACGCACTAAATGATTTTTCTTTCAAATGTGAAACGGTTTCACTGGCAGATAAATCCCCCTCAAAAATCAAAAAAAAGATTGATAGAATTCGTAATAGGTTTCTTAAGCCCACGAAAATGGGAGTTCCCGTTTTTCTAGAAAAACATTTTCATGTTGACGATGGTTTCTTCAAAATAAAAGAGCCTGCTTATTTGCAAGGTTATTGGCAATCGGAACTTTATTTTAAAGATATAGAAAATCAAATTAGGAAAGACTTTAGCTTAGAAGATCAATTAACTGATGAACGACAAAAAATAGCTAAACAAATACAAGCTCTAAATGCTATTTCAGTACATGTTCGCCGAGGTGATTATGTGACAAACCCTTCGGCCAACAAACATCATGGAACCTGTCCTGCTGATTGGTATAAAATCATGATGTCAAAAATGGCAGAACAAAAAGCAGATCCCACATTCTTCGTATTTAGTGATGATCCGGAATGGGCAAAATCAAATCTTCCAAATCAATGGCCATGTCAATTTATTCAACCTAGTTCAGATGGAAAAGATCAACAAGACATGGCTTTAATGTCATTTTGCAATCACCATATAATCGCAAATAGTTCGTTCAGCTGGTGGGGCGCTTGGCTTAATCCGAATGAAGGCAAAACAGTCTTTGCTCCTCAAAAATGGTTTTCCAATAAAAGTTTAAACGTTCAAAATCTAATACCTAGTCGATGGGAAAGGTTTTAATTTATTAGATTCTAACATCTAATTTATCGAAAAATAACGAATTATGGGTCAGCCAAAATTTAAAAATTGATATGATTGAGAATTCTAAAATCACCCCCTTAGTTTCTGTCATCCTTCCTGCCTACAATGGTGGGAAAGAATTATCTTTGGCAATCCAATCGATTGAACAGCAAACCTACCAAAATTGGGAATTAATCTTGATGGACGATGGGTCTACTGATGGTAGCCTGGAACTGATGGAGAGCCTTACGGATCCAAGGATAAAACTCTTCAGTGACGGGGTAAATAAAGGCCTTTCTCAGCGTTTAAATGAAGCAGTATCAAAAACGAAAGGTCAATACATCGCTCGTATGGATGCCGATGATATAGCCTTTCCTAAAAGACTTGAAACCCAAGTTAATTTCCTTGAAAAAAACAAAGACATAGACCTGGTTGGTTGCCGTGCCGTAGCTTTCAGAGAAAACGGAAAAATTATTGGTTTGCTCCCTTTCGCTTCTGATCATATATCAATGACAGCACAAGTTTGGCGCAATATTCCCCTCCCTCACCCAACTTGGATGGGCAAAGCAAGTTGGTTTAAAGAAAATCCATATGCTGACCCTGAAGTGCGCCGCTCAGAAGATCAAGAACTCTTGTTAAGAACTCATAGTTTCAGTCGTTTTGCTTGTTTGCCGGATGTTTTATTTGGCTATCGTCAAGGGCCGTTTAATTTCAGACTAACTATGATCGCAAGAAAAGCTCTCTACATCGAACAAGTCAGATATTTTAAAAAACAAAAAGAATGGAAAAATATATTTAACGCCTCGATTGTCAGCACCATAAAAATAATTGTCGATTGCATAGCAACAATCCCGGGCTGCCAGGCGTTATTTTTCCAGCGGATGTCAGAAGATGTTCCAGAAAAAGTCAAACAAGAATTAAATCAAGCTTTAGATAAGTCTGAATAAATTAATGACACCGAAAAAACTATTATTTCTTCTCTCTGAAGATTGGTTCGTTTGCTCCCACTTTCTAGACAGAGCAGTAGCGGCCAAAGCAGCTGGATATGATGTCGTTATTGTTGCAAACGAAAATAAACATGGCGATCAAATAAGAAATCAAGGTTTGAGGTTTGTCCCTCTGTCATATGATCGAGGTGGCATAAATATTTTTAAGGAACTCCATTTTCTTTATAAAATTTTTCGACTTTATAAGGTTGAAAAGCCAGATATTGTTCATCAAATTTCAGCAAAACCAATCTTTTATGGAAGCTTCATAGCAAGGCTTTTAAAAGTACCCGCAATTGTGAACGCACCCATTGGCTTAGGCTATGTTTTTTCTTCAAATGAAGTAAAAGCAAAAATCTTAAAACCCTTCATTAAATTTGCTTATAAGCTTTTTCTGAACAGAGGAAATAGCAAAGCCATATTTGAAAATAGCGATGACCTTAACTATTTCGTGGATATGAAGGCCTTAAAAGCGAAAGATGCCGTTCTGATCAAAGGGGCGGGTGTCGATATGCAAGAGTTTAAACCAGTATCTAAATCAGGTGTTCCCACCATCGTTCTAATTGCAAGAATGCTACGGGACAAAGGTATCGAAGAGTTTGTTGAAGCTGCTAAAAACATTCTCTCACAAAATGGTAAAGCGCGTTTTCTTCTGGTTGGAGGTCTGGATGAAGTTAACCCAACTTCGTTCACTGAACAACAATTAACAGAGTGGTCAGCCATTGATGGAATTAATTGGTTGGGAAAACGAAACGACGTTTCAGAACTTTTAAAGCAATCTGACATCGCTTGTCTGCCATCTTATCGTGAAGGATTACCAAAATCACTAATTGAGGCTGCTGCTTCTGGCTTACCTATAGTCACCACAGACACTGTTGGATGTAGAGAAGTTGTTGAAGACGGTGAAAACGGGTTTCTTGTTCCAATAAAAACAGTCGAGCCATTAGCAAAAGCACTTATGAAACTGATCGAAAATGAAACGCTTCGCCAAACAATGGGCGAAAAAAGCCGCAAAAGAGCAGAGCAAGAATTTGCCAATGAACTGGTCATTGAGCAAACATTGAAGGTTTACACAAGCCTTTAGAGTTCTTTCATATACGGCGTTGAGGTTCGTATTTGGTAAGTAGCCAATGCAAACCCAACCATCATCCAAAACCAGATCCCATTAAAATTTGCATAAATACTCATTCCAACAGAAAACGGCCAAAGGAAAAGAAGGGTGCCTAAACTACCACTTAACAAAAGCGCATCCATCGACTTGTCCGGCCTGTGTTGAATAAATAATTTCAGCCATTGGTAAATAATAAAACAGAATAGAAATAGCCCGATAAATCCATTGCTTACCCAGGTCTCAAGATAGATATGATGTGGGTGAATGAGACAGCGACTAAAACTATCAGTAGCTAATGGGTCATATTCAGGAAGTTTACACACATACCGATAGTTATCAGGGCCAACACCAAATAAAGGGTTGTCACGAATGATATCAATCGCAGCATCAATCTGCCCCTTATATGCTGTAGATTTATTGGGGTCAGATTGTAACTCCCCAATCGTAGACATGTAGATGCGATCGTAAAAATCTTTATTGAAGAAAACAAAGCCTGAAAAAGCAATTAGAAAAATCATCAATGTGCTCATCAAAAAGATACGGTATTTTTTTACCATCCAGGCACATAAAAACAAAGCGAATAACGTTAATAGCAAGGCCATCCGTTCACCCGAAAATGTGATGATAAAAAGAACCAGCAGGCAGAGAAGGTACCAACAATATTGCACAAGCTTATTATCTTTCGGAGCAATCGCATAGAATGCAACGAGCATAGGTAACCCTAATTTTGTAAGGTATATACCAAGGGTACTAAGTTCAAAAGGTCCAGATAAACGTCCTGGAAATTGTGTCCGTCCTGAAAAATCAAAGCCAAATAAAAATTCAAACAAACCATCCGCTGTAGAAAATAAGATTGCAGCAACAAAGATGTAAATGAAAAATTTTAGGTCTTCTTCAGTCCTTAAAATCCAGTAGGAAACAGCAATGGCAAATAAAGGAAATCTTATAAACGGAACTGCCCTTGAAAGTGCATGATTAACATCATAAGCCTGAAGACTATTCAAGATAGCAAACAGCCAGAATAAAAAGGTCACTTGTACCCATCTGGTTCGAAGCCAACTAAAATTCTTCCAATAAAGTGAATGAATAAGAAAACTAACAGCAATTGTAGAGGCTGCAATATCCAGTGGAGATCGACCGACCAAAATTAAGATGGGCATGAGTAAAAGCACAAGAAACATAATGCGGCGTAATAAGTCATCATCATATGAAAAATAGTCAAAAAAATCTGAAGCCGAAAAAAGTTTCATAGTTTGCTCTCAAAAAGTAAAGATAAATAGTAAGTTAGTCATTGCCAAATAAATCGCGGGAATAAACTTTTTCTAAAACATCACTTAAATCATCGGAGTGACGGTTGGAAAGTATTACATCGGCGTCTTTTTTAAACTGATCGAGATCAGACAGCACGCGGGAGCGAAAAAACTCTTTCTCTTCCAGCTCTGGTTCAAAAACGATAACCTCAATCCCCTTAGCCTTGATGCGCTTCATAATTCCTTGAATACTTGAAGCTCTAAAATTGTCAGAGCCGGCTTTCATGATAAGGCGGTAAATCCCAACAATTTTGGGATTCATTTGAATAATCGTGTCTGCAATAAAGTCTTTGCGAGTGGTATTCGATTGAACGATCGCGTTGATAAGGTTCTGCGGGACATCACTATAATTTGCGAGCAATTGCTTTGTATCTTTAGGCAAGCAATAACCACCATATCCAAATGAAGGGTTGTTATAGTGGTCACCAATCCTAGGGTCCATACACACACCTTCAATAATCTCCCGGCTGCCTAAGCCATGCATCTCGGCATAAGTATCAAGTTCATTAAAGTAAGCAACACGCATAGCCAAAAAAGTGTTTGCAAAAAGCTTAATGGCCTCTGCTTCCGTTGAGCCCGTAAAAAGTGTCGGTATATCTTCTTTTTCAGCGCCTTCAATCAGTAAGTTAGCAAAAACTTCTGCACGAGCAGATTGCTCTCCGACTACTATACGAGATGGATAAAGATTGTCATATAGAGCTTTCCCCTCCCTTAAAAATTCAGGCGAGAAAATGATATTGGTGCAATCAAATTCATCTTTAAGTTTTGCTGTATATCCAACAGGTATTGTTGATTTAATAACCATTACAGCATCAGAATTAATCTCTAAAACATCTCTAATAACTGCTTCAATTGAGCTTGTGTTAAAAAAGTTAGTCTCAGGATCATAGTCCGTTGGTGTCGCAATAATGATGTAGTCAGCACCTTCAAAAGCAACTTGTTTATCAAGCGTTGCCTTTAGGTTTAATTGTTTTGTTTCAAGAAAATGATTAATTTCATCATCTATGATGGGAGAGATGCCACGATTAAGCATGTCTATTTTTGCCGAAACAATATCAACAGCCACAACTTCATGATTTTGAGCAAGCAAAATAGCATTTGATAGTCCGACATAGCCAATGCCAGCAACAGCGATTTTCATAATGTCCCCGATCATAAATTGAAAATATCAGAAGATGAATATTTAGGATTTACTTCTGCATTTATGGCTTAAAAGTAGCCCATGTAGCAAGTAATAAAAACAAATGCCTGTTCAAAAAATAGAACATCGTAAATTAAGAAAATTATTAAAAATCAATGATCTATAGGAATTCTTCTGGCTTGGTGAATTAAGGTGAGGGCAATAAGTCCCAATAAAACACCAAGTAGATTCAATTTCCCCTCACCATTTAAGGCAAATATTATCGCAACAAGGTCTTAAGTTTATAAAAAGGAGAGACTTGCAAAGCTTAAAAATGCTGAGCATAGTAAATGACAAGAGTTTTCACTTTGTAAGCGGGAGCATACGATGCCTGATCAGCAAAAAATTGTGCCTATTAAAAATAATTACAAAGAAGGTCAGAACCTTGAATTTGGGCCGTGGTTATCGCAAGCCTCTATTCTTATTGTCGATGATGAACCAGGTATACGAAATTTCTTAGTGAAAATGCTAAAACCACGCTGTAAGGAAGTTGTTGAAGCTTCAAATACCAAAGAAGCCTCACTCGCCCTTGATAAAGGCCATTTTGATGTCGTCATCCTAGATAATATTATGACAGGACAATCAGGTGTTGAATGGTTGGTCGAGCAAAGAACGATCGGCTTTTTCGCGGACGCTATTTTAATCACGGCTTACGCAGATTTAGAAACAGCAATAAGAGCGCTGCAAGCCGGTGCCGTTGATTTTGTTTTAAAACCATTTCGCTCAAACCAAATCTTAAATGCCGTTGCTCGTTGCTTAGACCGCATTCGCTTACGTAGAGAAAACTTTCTCTTACGGTATGAATTAGAAGCGAACTCAAATGAAGATAGCCAACACAACAGATTGATTGGTTCTTCGAAAGCCATTTCAGAAATCAGAAATACATTGGAACGCGTCGCGCCAATGCCTACATCTGTTCTCATTACTGGCGAATCAGGCTCGGGCAAAGAAATCGCGGCTCGCACACTTCATTCATTATCAGATCGAGCAGATCAACCATTTGTACCGGTTAATTGTGCAGCCATTGCAGAAGATATGATTGAGAGTGAGTTTTTCGGTCAATTAAAGGAAGCTACAAGTGAAACCCTAGGACGAAGAGAAGGCCTCTTTTCTTACGCAAGCGGCGGCACGTTGTTTCTGGATGAAATTGCTGAATTGCCACTTACTATGCAAAGTAAATTATTGCGTGCCATAGAAGACAAAAAAATCAGACCTGTCGGATCTGAACGCGAAGTTCCGGTCAATGTCAGGTTTATATTTGCAACGAATGCAGACCTACCTTTAGAAGTAGAAGAAGGCCGTTTCCGCTCAGATTTATTCTATCGTCTAAACATTATGCACATAGCCATGCCACCATTACGGCAACGTAGGGGAGATATAAAAGAACTGGCAGAAATGTTTGTTGAAAAGTTTTCTCGCGAACTAGGTGTTCAATCCTTGCCGCTCACCAAAACTGTTTTAGAAGGCCTCACCAAGATGGAGTGGCCAGGGAATGTGAGGGAGTTGCGCAACTTTATCGAACGCTCTCTCATTCTAGGTGCTTACCCCACACAATTCCAAACTAAAAACACATCAAAAGAAGATCTAAACTCAGAGAGAATGGATAAGGTTGAGAAGCGTCACATCTTAAAAGTCTTGGAAACATCGAACGGTAATAGGGCAGAAGCTGCGAGGAGATTAGGCATTTCAAGAAAAACCATTGATCGCAAATGCGCCCAATGGGAGGTCTAGCCTTTGAGGAGTTTAATCTAAAAATCTTAAATATGGATTTTAAAGGGAGATGGAATTAAAGAGTGATTAGTAACTCAACAAGTAGCTTAAGTAATGTTTAATTTAGCGCCGAAAAATTTCAAACTAATGATTCCTGATGTGGATAAATCAGTTCGGTTGCGCCTGCTTCTTGTTGCCCTTCTTCCCATTCTGCTTGTTTCCCCTTTGTTAATGGGCTTTTCAATTTATCGATGGTCCAATCAATTCGATAATCTCTTGATTTCGAAAGTAAATGGTGACCTAACTATTGCTCGCCAATATCTCAACCGCATTTTAGAAAACAGTGGAGAGAAGATACAAGCAGTAGGAGCGTCTGCAAGTTTTGTAGATGTGGTCAATAATAACGTAAATAATGAGCTCTCTTTTTTTCTTCAAAAAAGTCGCAACAAACTCGGTTTTGATTTTCTCTATCTTGTGAAAGACAGAGGAGAAATTATGGCCTCCGCTTCAAAGACAAAAAGCCAAAGAATACCCAAAATCTGGTCTGTTATTCAAAAAGCCTTAAAAGGTCAGCCGGCAACCAGCATAGATATTTATAATCAAAAACAACTTTTCTTCCTGTCACCTGAATTAGCCAATCAGGCCACGATTAATATTATCCCAACCAAAGCAGCTGTCCCAACAAATCGCAAAATTGAAACGCGTGGGATGATGGTACAAACCGCCACGCCCGTTATGATAAACGGAGAAAAAGCAGCACTGGTCGGCGGAATTTTGCTGAATAGAAACTTAGACTTTATCGATACAATCAACGCTCTGGTATATCAGCAAGCAAGCTTGCCCTTTGGAAGTCAGGGAACAACTACGTTATTTTTAGATGATGTACGTGTGAGCACCAATGTACGTTTATTTGAAAACAAACGTGCACTTGGCACCAGAGTATCAGCTATTGTACGTGAAACAGTGCTAGACAAAGGAAAAGTCTGGTTGGATCGAGCTTTTGTTGTAAATGATTGGTACATCTCCGCCTATGAACCAATTATAGACAGCTACGGAAAACGGGTAGGAATGCTCTATGTCGGCTTTCTTGATAAACCATTTCAAACTGAAAAATACACAACACTCCTTATTCTGGTTGCCATCTTTCTAGTTGTCACCCTAATCTCTGTTCCCATTTTTCTATATTGGGTCAGAGGTATTTTTAAACCCTTAGAGCGCATGGTCTCTACTATTTTAGATGTTGAAGAAGGAAATATGGGGGCCCGAACTGGTCCGGTTAAAAGCGGCGATGAAATTGGCAAAGTGGCTAACCATCTAGATGAACTACTAGACCTTTTACAGGAAAGAGACTTACAACTAAGAAACTGGGCACAAGAGCTCAATAAGCGTGTTGAAGAAAGAACTGCTGAATTACAAGCAGCCAATAAACAGTTGGAAGCAACAACTCAGCAATTGGTCATTTCAGAAAAATTAGCTGCGATTGGTGAGATAACAGCTGGTGTCGCTCATGAAATTAATAATCCTGTGGCAGTCATCCAAGGCAATATGGATGTGATACGTGAAGTTCTGGGAGATGAGACCAATCAAGTCATAACAGAGTTCAGACTTATAGATGAGCAGGTGCATTCTATTAATTTAATAGTGAGCAAACTCTTACAATTTGCAAGGCCAGAAGAGTTTGCTGGCTATCATGACCAGCACATGGTTGATGATGTGATGACTGACTGTCTCCTACTGGTGCAACATTTACTCAACAAAACTCTCATTAAGGTTGAAAGAGACTCTAGTTCCGTAAATCCAGTTCTCATCAACCGAACAGAATTCCAACAAGTCTTAATTAATCTCATCGTCAACGCCATTCACTCAATGGAAGATGGTGGCACCTTAACCTTGAAAAACAATGATAAATTTCAAGATGCGAAAAATGGCGTGCTGATAGAAATAACTGATACGGGCAAAGGCATGACGCCAGATGTTTTAAAACGCGCATTTGATCCATTTTTTACAACAAAACATAGTGAAGGAACAGGCTTAGGCCTCTCTATCTCACAAACTTTGATCAGCCGAATGGGAGGTGAGATTAAAGTGGAAAGTAAAGTTGGCAAAGGAACAACATTCTCCATCTGGCTTCCAGCCATAGTTGAGGAGGAGCCTCTAAGTATTATCTCTTAAATGAAAATACCGAGTATTCGTGGCTTTACAAATTGAAGAATAGAGTTGCACTATAAAAGAGTTAACCCCTGAGCATAAATTCTTCAAGCAGTTTTCAACCGATAAAACCTCCAAGTTTTATAGAAACGAAAAGTCCAATGTCATTGCCAAATGGTGATAACAATTCACAAGCAACTCTTTTTATCAAAGCTGCCCCATTAATTTTTATATTATTATGGGCTGGAGGGTTCACCTTTGCAAAATTAGGTTTGAACAGTGCTGCGCCATTTACCTTGCTGAACATGCGTTTTCTCTTCGCATCGATTGCTTTTTACGGCCTCTACCTGATCTTCAAACCAGCAATGCCAAAAACAAAAAAAGAATGGCAACACACAATAACTTCAGGTTTTTTACTGCAAGTCGTTCATTTCAGTTGCGTTTATTATGCGATTGTTTACGGCATTTCAGCTGGCGGTGTTGCCGTCATCACATCTATGCAGCCGATTTTGATCGCAATACTCTCACCGCAAATAACAGGCGAAGTAATCACAAAACGTCAATGGTTAGGATTTTTACTCGGCCTAAGCGGCGCTCTCATCGTGATTGTCCTGCAAACTGAGATTACTTATTCGTCAAGCCTTGGGATCATTCTCTCGTGTGCAGCCTTGTTCACTATGACAACGCTGACCCTTTATGAAAAACGCTTCGGTGGTAATCAGCACCCCATATCAATGAATTTGATACAGTATATTGTTGGTTTTGTCTGCACCTTGATCTTGGCATTGATCTTCGAAGGCTACCGCTATGAAACCTCAACGGAGCTATACCTAACGCTTGTTTATTTGGTGGTTGGCAACTCTATCATTGGTGTCACTCTTTTGCTTTCAATGATTAAGTTTGGCGAAGCGTCGAAAGTGTCTTCACTCTTTTTCCTTGTGCCCCCAATCGCTGCTATCTACGCCTGGCTTCTGGTCGATGAAGTCTTGTCAATCTGGGCTTGGGGCGGCGTCGCCTTAGCGGCAATCGGCGTGAGTTTCGTCAGAGCAGAAAAAAAGCCATAAGCAAACAGCTTATGGCTTTCCTCAATCAAAAAACAAAATTTAATTTTCATCTTTCTTTTCTTCTTCACCTAAGCGAACAAGATCATTCATCAAGCCACTTGTGCCGTTATGAATGGTAAGCTTATCCACCTTGGCAGAAATCTCTGTCAAAGCCTCAAGTTCTTTCAATCGAAGCATGACAGGGTTATCCGCCATCACTTTAGCCGTGTTTAAAAGAGACCGTGTCGCATTCGTCTCTTCTCTGCGGCGAATAACATTCGCTTCAGCCTCTTTTTCAGCCGTAACAACTTTGTTCAAAATCTCACGCATATCACCAGGAAGAACAACATCTTTCAATGTGATCTCTCTTACTTCAATGCCGATTTCAGACATTTCAGTTTTCACTTTTTCTGACGTCTCAGCATCAATGGTGACTTTTTTCTCCAAGATCTGATCAAGCGTCAATGCCCCAAGTGTTTTCCTAAAAGCATATTGAAGGGAGCGGTAAAACGCATCTTCAAAATTCTTCACTTTGGTTGTAGCAAGCAACGGGTCCGTCACTTGATACTCGGCCGCGATGTTGACGCGAATGGTCACCCGGTCTTTGGTCAAGACTTCTTGGCCAATCACATCAAGAGATTGACGCCGTGTATCAATAATATGAAACACAACAGATTTTCCAATGCGCCAGAAACCATGTAAACCAGGTCCAAGTTTGCGGTCATAAGCACCATCAATATAGACTAGCGCAATTTGGCCATCCAAAACCTCTTTCACATAAAAGTGGCTCACAATTCGAGAAATTCCAGAACGCTTTAAGAGAGCTTCAGAGACAGAAAAGTCATTTGAAACATCAATTAACTTCACTGCCCAGGGGCCAGCATCATTCCAAACATGAATTTTCTCATCTGGTCCAAGCGCGCTAAATAGCTGCCCATCTCGCTCAATCATAGCCACCTCGGTCGGAGATGTTTGAATGGTCGTCAAATGATCTTTTGCCTGCTCAGGTATTTTGCTCAAAACCGCTTTGGTGAGGTTAGACTCAAAATAAGGATCACGATTAATATCATATAGCATGATAAACAAACGATTGCGCCGGTTTGGCAAAGCATATTCGCCAGGCGCAAGAATGCGATTGACCTGCCCCTTATAAAGGGCAATCACTCGCTCATTCTCGTTGACAAGAAATCGTTTTTTTCCAAAAATCCAATCAAGTAACCCCATGTTACTGTTCCTCATAATATATCTCCACGGCACATGAGGTTTTCGCTCAGTGTGCTTTAAAACAAAACCGATAAAGCTAAAGAATATCTATCAGTCGGGTTAAGTCGTGAGATTGTTCAAAAAATATAGAAAATAATAGATCCAAAAACTGACAACAAGAAATCAAGCGGCAAAGTCAGAGCGGGGATTAGAAGGAAACAAAGCGCGAGATCAATTAATTACAATGTAAAAACTTGATCCAGGACTTCATCCCGTCAATACCATCATGCCCTTGCGGCATATCATTCAAGGTGACAAATCAGGTTAGCTAAAAAAGAGCAAAGCTCTTAAAAAATTCACCGCTCATTATCACAAGTCAGTTTTCAAACCAATAAATGTAAATCAGCTTAAAAGGCTGTTGCGTTTTCTCAGACGCGTTTTGATAGAAGGAGTTGAACCTTCGACCGTCAGAACCTAAATCTGATGCTCTACCATGCTGAGCTATATCTTCGGTAAACTACAGTGAGAAAAACCTTCCCTATACAGAAGCTGAAACCAACAATTGATCAGGTCTGTAGGAGGTGTGAATGAAAACCACAAACTGCTGAAGTGAAATTCGCTTGAGTAGCTTGAGCCTTACATAGAACCACACTGTGAAAAAATTGAGGCAATAGAGCAGAAGAATAGCAAAAAGAAATAAAAACCAACTCCTTCAAAGCCGAGCTTTCAGGGAGTTGGTCTGTAATTGGGACGCTTTATTAGCCCTGTTTAGCCTGTCTGAAAAATAGACTATAAAGAACAGGCACAACGCCAAGTGTTAAAACAGTGCCCGCAATCATGCCACCAGAAATCACTAAAGCAAGATCATAGAACAACACATCACGTGCAATGATAATCGGCAGAAGACCAAGCACAGTGGTTGCTGTTGTCATTAAAATAGGTTTCAACCGAGTAACGGATGCATTTAAAATAGCGTTCCTCACATCTGCACCATCTTCCCGTTCTTTCTCAATTCTGTCTATGAGTACAATCGCGTTATTGATCACAATCCCTGCAAGTGCCAGCAACCCAAGAATAGCCATGAAACTAAAATTCGCATTTGGCGCGATAAACAGCGTCACGGAAATTCCGGTGATGACCAGTGGAATGGTCAACAAGATAATCAAAGGTCGTTTGAAACTGTCAAACTGAGCAACCAATACGAGGATAATCAACGCAAAGGCAAGCGGCATATAAGCAAAGAGAGACCCTTGAGCTTTAGCAGAGCTCTCAAGCTCACCGCCCTTTTCAATTTCATAACCAGGCTGTAGTTCAGTTTGAATTTTACTCAATAGCGGTGTCAGAGCAGTATCAAGTTCAGCAGCCGTCATGTTTTTATTGACAGCAGAGATGGTAATCGTGCGCTCTAAATCTCGGCGCTGCATTAAAGAAAATTCAGGTTGGCCGCGAAATGTTGCAATTTGTAGGAGGGGAATAGGATTGCCGTTTTCCACTCCAATATTCAATGTCCGCAACCTATCAATATTCTTTCGAGCCAATCCTTTTTCTCGCAAAATCACAGGTATAGTCTGATCCCCTTCCCGATAACCAGAAACTGTCGAGCCAGCTAAACTCGCATTCAGCGCATTGGCCACTTGCTCAGAAGTGACGCCTGCACGCCTTGCGCGCGCTTGGTCAATATCCACAATGATTTTAACTGTTGGGTTCTCCCAGTCATCTTTAATATTCCGAGAGCCAGGAATAGCGCGAATTCCCGCCATAATGCGTTCAGATAAAGATTTTAAAGTTTTAGCATCACTACCCACAATCCGGTATTCAACCAAACCAGCCTCTCCTGGCCCCATGGACATCGGCTTTGGTGTCACCCGCACATCAGGCATGGAAAGGTTTGCAAATTGGCGCACTTTCTCCAGCAAAGGCAAAATATCAGAAGGCTCTTTCACATTTACAACCAAAAACGCTCGAAATGGATCAGAGTCGTTTGGATCTAGCCCAAGATAAAAGCGTGGCCCTCCACCAGCCACATAGGCAACATGGTTTTTAACTTCAGGGTTTTTGGCTTTGTCGAGCAACCAGTTTTGCAAAGGCTTCACAGCCGCGAGTGTTAGGTAACTATTACTCCCAACCGGAGCATCAACCAAAATTTGTAATTGGGTGCGCTCTGATGCCGGGAAAAACACTTTGGGAACATAGGCAAATAGTGAGACCCCGCCAAATAAGGTGAGCAAAACAACACCTAAAAATGCAAATCTAAAACTTAAAATACCATCAAGAATAGACCGATAAATCCGGTAAAACGGCTGTGTTTCATAATGATTGTCATCTATCAGTTTACCTGGTTTTAAAAACCAATAGCAGAATAATGGCATCGCCGTTACAGCCATGACCCAGGACCCAAGTAGAGAAATTGCAATCACGAGAGAAATAGAGCGGGTATATTCACCAGCCGTACTATCCGCCAACATTAACGGCATGAAAGCAAAAACAGTTGTCAAACTCGAAGAGAGCAAAGGCATCGACATATCTTGGCCTGAAGCAATCACAGCTTTCAAGCGGTCCTCACCTTCAGCCAACCGCCTGCTTATGTCTTCAGCAATCACAATGCCATTATCCACTAAAAGACCAAGTGCAATAATCAAAGTCGCAAGAGACATGCGCTCAAGTTCAATGCCCATAATGCGCATCACAAGGATAGACAGAAGCATCACCAGTGGCACCATCGCTCCAACCAATAATCCTGTGCGCCACCCCAAGAATACCATCACCACAACCAAAACAATCCCAATCGTCTGATAAAGATTATTCATCACGCCGCTAACCGCAATTTCAATCTCATTAGGCTGGAAAGTGATATAACTAAGCTGATAACCGATGGGCAAGCCTTGCTCTAATTGAGAGGTCTTGGCCTTCATGTCTTCGGCAAATTTAAAACTATCAAACTGATCAATCATTGAAACGGAAAGAGCGATAGCTTTCTTGCCATTAAAAAATGCAGGTGATTTTGGAGGGTCAGCAAAGCCTCGTGAAATTGTCGCAATATCTTTTAGATAAGCAACTTGGCCGGTTTTATCCGGAATTTTGATTTGAAGGTTTTCAAGCTGCTCTAAATTTTCAAAATTACCAGTTGGTTCCACATAAAAAGATGAGCCGTTAGCCTGTATAATACCACCAGGTAAAACAATGTTCTGACGGCTAATCGCATCCGTGATATCAGATGCTTTAATACCATATTGAGCCAGACGAATATTATCAACTTCGACAAAAATGCGCTCAGGTTCCACACCAAAAAGAGAAACCTTTCGCACGCCGTTGACGCGGTAAAGTTGATTGCGCAAATATTTTGCATTCGTGCGCATTTCAGCCAAAGTAAACCCCTCAGCTGTTAATGCAATGGTGGCCATGGCAACTTCACCATAATCATCATTAACAAAAGGGCCTTCAGTACCGCTTGGCAGGTCACCCTTAACATCTTCCATTTTATTTCGAAGATCTTGCCAAATAGGGTCCATATCACTGTAGCGCTCATAAACAGCCGCGCGAATAATCGTCACCCCATTTTGAACAGTTGAAATAATATGCTCAACTTCCGGAATTTCACGCAGCTTTTCTTCAATCTTACGAGTGATTAAATTTTCGATCCGTGTTGGAGACATACCATTGAATTGCGCTGTTATAAGAGCAGTTCGAATGGTGATCTCAGGGTCTTCGCGAGATGGATGGGTTGTATAGCTAAAAGGTCCGGCAAATAAAATGAGGACAACAAAGAGCAAAACAAGAGTTCGATTATTTAGAGCAAAGGCTGTTAAGTTCCGCATGGAAAAAAATCTTTCAGCTATTGAAGAAGGCGCACCGGGCGTTTGTCATAAAGAAAGGAGACACCTGCTGTTGCAATGACATCACCATTTTTAACTTGTCCTGCAATGAGGAGATCATTGTCACGTATATTGACAACTCTAACCTCACGCCGTTCAACAAATTTTTTCTCTTTATTAAAAATGAAAACATAAGCCTTTTCAGGCTCCCCGCTCGGTAAAACAGCTGTAGTGGGAACTGCAAAGGTTGGGACGCCAAGGTCTTGTTCAAATTTAAACGTCACTTCAGCGCTCATACCAGGGCGTAATTTATCAATTCTTTCACTCAGACCAATCGTGACAGGAAAAGCGTTTGCTTGCCCCGCTTGCGAGCTAATCTCTTTGACATAGCCTTTGATAGGAGCGCTAAGACCAATAGAGAGCTTCACATCGACCTCATTGCCAATCTTAACTTCATTGACCAAAGTTTCAGGCAGCGATACATCAACTTCATAATTATCTTCGGTATGAAGAGTGACAATTTCTTTGCCAGCGGTCACCTCTTCAAAAACTTCAACTGATTTTTCAGAAATGGCGCCATCAAACGGCGCCAAAAGAGAGGTCTTCGCAAGATCTCTTTTGGCAATTTTCAAGGCACTATCTTGAATAGAGACTTCACTGCGAGCGCTCTCGAGCGTTGCAAGCGAGCTATCAAATTCAGTCTTTGTAGTGAACTTCTTTTGATAAAGTTTACGTTGCTGTTCAAACTTTTTCTCAGCATCCGCAAGGCGCGCCAACGCACTTTTCAAATTACCTTCAGCACTTTGCACCTTGAGGCTATAAGTTTGCGGGTCAATCTCGGCAAGCACATCGCCTTTTTTAACGCGATCACCAACAGCGACATTCAATTTTAAAATTTGCCCTGAAATTTCAAAAGCCACTTTTGTGCTCACAGTCGGAGAAATCACACCAGCAATCAAACGAGCTTGATTAACAACCTTCGGTTTTAAGGTCATATGTTTAATTGAGCGAATAACTTCGGCTTTTTCAGTTGGCTCTGGCTCAGAACAGCCAGACAATAGAAAAGAAAATAAAAGGAGCGTGAAAAAGCGAGTTGTAAAAAAGCGAAGAGTAGAAAAGAAAAGAGTGTGGCCAAACAAATCACCAAGGATTAGACGTCTCATAGTACCCCCATCATGTCTCTAAATGAATAGAGCGAAATATATCTAATAGATATATACATTTCCCTCAACCGGGTAAAGGAAATAGCTTAGAAGCATACGCGAAAATAAAAAAAGGAGGATGGTAAAACCATCCCCCTTTAAATCTAAAATGTCGGTGTCGAATAATTATGAAGGCCTATTGCCCAGCTACACTACGAACGGCATTGTAAGTACCAGACCCAAACTTACCATCAAGCGGCCCATTATAATAACCGGCATTCGCCATCAAACGTTGCAGTTCTCTTCTAAATGTGAGTGACCACCCAGCCGAGTTTGTCGTCATTTCTTTAACCGCAAACTGATGCTTTCCTTGAAGTGCTTTAAACACCCATGAGGCTGCCTTTTTATCATTCTTCTTCACACCCTTACCAAGCAGTCTCATATAGCCAAGCATGTAATTTGAATTCGCAAACCCCTGATCAGCGGCGGCTTTATAAAGTGACCAGGCGGTGCGCTCACTTTTCTTAACACCGCGCCCATAAAGGTACATGTAGGCTAAATTATTTTTCGCGCGCGCAACGCCACCGTCCGCTCCTTTACGATACCATTTAATCGCCTCTTTGAAATTAACTGGAATGCCGCGCCCAGTTTCATTCATATAACCAAAGTTGGTCATACCATTATAATTTCCAGCCAAAGCTGACTTTTTGTACCACTTGGCGGCTTCTTTTAAATCACGAGTTATGCCTTTGCCATTTTCATACATATAGCCAAGGTTAGTCATGCCCTGTGCTTCACCAAGTTCAGCAGCGCGCTTGTACATTTGAGCCGCTTTCGACACATCCTTGACGATGCCAAAACCGTTTTCAAGAGAATAGCCTAAATTCACCATGGCACTTTTATGCCCCAAAGATACTGCCTGTTTATAAAGGCGAACGGCTTTATAGTGATCTTTCGTTTCTCCATTGCGGCCATTAAAAATGTTCCACGCCCGTGTGAAGATAGCTTGTGCATTTTTAGAAACTTTTTTCGGCGTCTTCACAATCGGTGGCAATAGCGCTAGCGGTTTGTTGGGTTGCTTCACTTTAAGCTCATCCAATCGTGCTTTCGCTAAAGTTGAGTAAATTCCGCTTTTACATTCAGCCAAAAACGCTTCAACTTGAGCATAAGTCGCAGAAGTTGCAATTTGTGGCCAAACCCCACAAGTGCCGCCACCTTGAATGTTAACCGCAGGTTGTTTCGTGATCACTTTTTGTGGTGTTGAAAGGTCAACAACGCCAACAGCAGGCGGTGTGAAATAGAAGTCACCAAGCACTTCATCATAATAGGCCGGGCGCTGTTCGTGGCTCACGGTTGAAGCAAGCTTCATAACCTTGCGTCGTACTTGCCGCGCTGTATCAGAAAGTTTTAACCCAGGCTTTGAAAGCAAGGGCACTAACGTGCGTGTAAAAACAGAATTTGGATGTGGGTCACTATCGCTCAGACGATCAAGCGCAGATTGTCCAAACCCGGCAGAGTAAAGAATAAATGTGCCCTCAGGTGGTGCTTCCATCGTTCCAAGGCCGCGCGTGCGTCCTAAGCTGCGTGTGCCAGATTTTTGAAACGGATTGTTCCGGCAAGCATCTAAAATCAGCATGGTCATGCGTACCTTACGGCGGCCAATTTCATTGAGAACATGATTGACGCCAATTGCTTCACTTTTCACGAAAGATTCTTGGCCAGGTTCAGCATTAGGAATATCTGTTGGAAGGAGGTAATTTTGCCCCCGTATTTCAACACCGTGCCCGGCGAAGAAGAAAAGGGCCTCATCTCCAGCCTGCAGCGAAGAGAGAAATTTCTGTAATTGTTGATTAAAGCCGCGACGGTTCAAGTCTTTATGTAAATGAACCTTAAACCCAAGTGCTGTGAGCCTCTTTGATATACTATCAGCATCATTTTTCGCTTTGGCAAGCTTGGGAACATTAACATAACTGTCATTGCCAACAACCAATGCCACTCTTTTCGCATAACCTGATGTAGAAAAAGATAGGTGCAAAACTACAGACAATATCAAAAAAGCCAGACCGCGCATTTTAAAAGTCCTCCAAACAACGTGAGAATTTCATAATTTAAGCCAAAGTATAAAATAACTGTGATGAAATTTCCATATCAAGGAAGATTAAATTATTGCAATGTTGCAAAGAAATAGCTCTATTGATTGAAAGAAATTGTTTTTTAAGTTCGTGACAAATATCTTAATAAAGTTTGTCGAAAATGGATGGTTAGTAACTGAATATGAAGAATAAATTGACATTGTTGCTTAGCGTTTTAACGGTTTTTTTGGCTCATTCAGCCCCTCTCAAAGCTGAAAAGCTCCTAGAAAAAGTCGAAAGCCCCTACAACACTATCTATATTTACAAGCAGACCCCATACATCACACTTGCCTTTGGTCACAAAAGCCGCCGCTATGTTGAAAGCCGCCGAAATCCTAACGATTTAACAGAGCTCCCTGTTGAATATACCAAAAGCTTCACCATCGGCATGGCCTATCCGAAAAACTTGAATTCCTTTCTCATGATTGGCATGGGCGGCGGTTCAACCAGTTGGTATCTGCATAAGTCATTACCAAAAGCCAAAGTTGTTGCTGTTGAGCTCGACCCGGAAATTGTTCGTTTATCTCGAAAATATTACGGCTTTAAGCAAAATGGCAAACAAAGCGAAAACTTCACCATCTCTGAACTAGATGGCCGCATGCACATTCTGCGCAAAAAACAAAAGCATGATATTATCTTCGTTGATGCCTATAGAGGCCAGTTTGTTCCCTTCCACCTCATGACGAGAGAATTTTTTACCCTTGCCAAAAAACGTCTTAGCCAAGGTGGTGTCATGGTGCAAAACATCGAACCTTCAACCATGCTATACGATAGCGCCATCGCAACGATCTCTTCGGTTTTTGATCATGTGGATGTGTATAGAGGCGGCGGCAATATTGTGGCCATAGCCTATGATGGTGAGAAAAAATCAATTGAGAGCTTAATTGACAAAGCAACTGAATTACAAGAAACACATAAGTTTCGCTATGCCCTGCCAGCTCTCATCCAGAAACGCGCCATGCTGTTAGACTACAACGCGAAAACCAAAGCGCTCACCGATGATTTCGCGCCAGTGAATATGCTGAAGACTATAAAAACGCACAATAAAAAACAATAAATAAATATCAGGATCGCCAAATGCCGAATACAAAAACAAATAACAATTCGCTGAGCTATATAATGATGCTCCTAGCCGCATTTATCGTCGGCGGTGTTATCATGTCTCTTGAAATGCTGGCCTCACGTTATTTAAATCCCTATTTCGGCGGAACGATCTTCACCTGGGCGGCGTTAATCTCAGTTGTGTTGCTTGCTATGATGGGAGGCTATTTCCTTGGCGGCTATAGTGCAGATAAGAAAAAATCCGGCTGGTTGCTAGAAGTGATGATTTTCATCTCCGCTCTTTATATGATTGCCTTGCCGCAATTTATTGACCCAATGATGGAAATCGTAATCACAGCTATTGAAGATGTAAAACTAGGCGCTCTTGTCGGCGCCCTTGTTGTCACCGGCTTACCCGTTGCCTGCCTCTCTACTTATTCTCCGGTTGCCATTCGGCGAACATTAAATAATGTCGAACATGCAGGGCGAACATCAGGCACCATCTTCGCTATCTCAACGGCCGGCAACATCTTCGGCACGCTGGTTACGTCCTTTTATCTCATCCCCAATTTTGGTACTCGGAGCTTGACGCAATCATTGTCAGTATTTCTGGCCTTAGCATTAGCAATCGTAATATTTGCCCGCCCAAAATCAGAGACCCAAAAACCTGCAACTCAATTCAACACGCTGTTGCCAATATTAATGATTTTCGCAGGCCTAATGAGCCTTTCGTTCTTGGGAGCAAATGAGCTTCACGCGAAAGAAGGCCAGATAAAAGAGGGGCAAGCAAAAGAGGGGAACAGAACGGTCATTGAAAAACAAGCCGCTTACCCCGAAGGCCCGGTTTTCATCAGCGGAGATCTCTATTACACAGAAATGACTCGCAATAGAGTGATGAAAGTGACAGCCGAAGCGTTTAAAAAAAAACATTAAAAACTGAAATCCACTTTTATAAAAAGGGGTGCGGTCCAACATCCCTCGCACGCTACCAAACAAACAAAATCGTCATACTCTGCCATTTAAGTGATGAACTGATCATCACGGACAAAAAAGGCAAAACTCTCCGTACCATAAAAAAGAGCAAAGAAGGCATTGCGATCTTCCACCCCAACGACTGCATAAGTGACGGGCAGGGTGGTGTATACCTGACTGCCCCCGGGCATTTCGACAAAAAGCTCCAACCCATGGGGCTGATCTTTTATCTAAGCAAAGAAGGCATCGTTACAAAAATCGCTGAGAAACTCATCTACCCCAACGGCATCGCACTTTATAAAAAAGAACTTTATGTCTCTGAACACCTGGCCAAAAGAGTGATCAAATATCCGCTTCTGGGAAGAGGAAAAATTGGCAAGAAAAAACTCCTCACGGACTTTAAAAATGCTTCTTCTTTTAGAAACAGAGATCCAGAATATACAGGCCCCGACGGCATAGAAATCTCAAAAAACGGGACCATCTACATCGCCGAATACGCCAGAGGCCGCATCTATATATATGGCACAGATGGAACCTACAAAAAAAGCCTCCACACGGGCCTCCCCTACGTCACCAACATGGCCCTGGATAAAAATGAAACAAGCCTGGTAATAACAGGGTCGAAAAGCCTCGATAGTTTTTTGCAGTTCGGTGAAGTTTATCTAATGAGCATTGGAAAATGAAAAATGAGAAAAGACAACCTATCAATTCAAGGTTCTATTCTAACCTGGTTAGGAATTTCTGGTGGAATAATCACCATGTTTTCCAATTTCCAAACACTTATTAATTTAGCTGACTGGGCTAGAGTTATTAGCACTAAGTGGGCTAGTTTCATAAATTGTCTATGGAGCCATTTTTTTCATTTTTTCAAAATTGAGATCCATGTAACAGCTCAATTTCAAATCACAATGGCTCTTGCAATGGTTTCTATGGCGATTGGAGCATATTTGACAAATTCTGTAAGTTCATCAGTGAAAGAAGAGTGGTCACTAAGAGCATCGAATGTTTTTAGAAAAAATATTCTTCTAGCTGTTTTATTATTTTGCCTAGCAATTTTCTTAGGAAATAATGTAATCAGTTTTGTAAATTGGTCAGAGCATCCAGCCATTTACTTTTCTATATTCGTTTATGTCTTTTATGTAGTGTATGGTTTGTCAATATTTGTTGGAGTTAGTCATTGGCCGCTAAGAGCGGGAATAACTGCAACGTTTTCTGCTATCTTCTTTTCAGTAGTTTTTCAAAAAGCAGCTGAGACTTTACCAAGTTTTGAAAAAGGACATGACCTAAATTCAGTTTTAATTGGTGCCGGTTTTTCAATACTAGCAGCGATATTGACATTATTAATTGCGCCACCTATCCAGTTTGCAAAAAGGCTAATTTTTCTTTTATTGGGGATTTTTATCCTGCTAGGAATGAATGAGCTGTCCAAATTTGAAATAGATCTAACTCCTAACACTAATGATGTTAGGAGTTAGATCTTTGGCAAAATTACCCACTTTTAAAACTCAGCTCACCATCTGCTACATCGACCTTGATGACCTGACCATCCAAAACCTCACCACCGAGGATTTTCTCAGCTAACGGGTCCTGAACTTGCTTTTGAATAACCCGCTTCAGGGGCCGCGCTCCGTACGCCGGGTCATAGCCTTTGTTAGCAAGCCATTCAGTAGCAGTGTCGCTGAGCTCTAGGGTAAGCTGGCGCTCATCAAGAAGCTTTTGCAACCGTCTAATTTGAATGGTCACAATCGCAGCCATCTGCTCCCGTTTCAAACGATGGAACAAGATCACCTCATCGACGCGGTTGAGGAACTCAGGTCTGAAATGCCCGCGCACCTCTTGCATCACTTTCGCTTCAACCAACTCAACATCATCGCCATCTTGTAGCGAAACAAGATGTTCAGAGCCAAGGTTAGACGTCATGATGATAAGGGTGTTGCGGAAATCAACTGTACGTCCCTGACCATCTGTCAAGCGACCATCATCCAAGACTTGTAAGAGCACGTTGAACACATCGGTGTGCGCTTTTTCAATCTCATCAAACAAGATCACCTGATACGGTCGCCGGCGCACAGCTTCCGTGAGAACACCGCCTTCTTCATAGCCAACATAGCCTGGAGGCGCCCCGATAAGCCGAGCGACAGAGTGCTTCTCCATAAACTCAGACATATCAATCCGCACCATAGCCGTGTCATCGTCAAAGAGAAACTCAGCAAGAGCTTTCGTCAGCTCAGTTTTACCAACACCAGTTGGGCCGAGGAACATAAAAGAGCCAATCGGACGGTTCGGGTCTTGTAAGCCAGCCCGCGCCCTGCGAACGGCCGTGGAAACTGACTTCACCGCATCTTCCTGGCCAATCACACGACCAGCAATTGCTTCTTCCATCTTGAGGAGCTTCTCGCGTTCACCTTCAAGCATCTTGTCAACCGGCACGCCAGTCCAGCGAGAAACAACGCCTGCAATGTCAGATTCGCGCACAACTTCGTTTACCATCAGATCAGAAGAGTTGTCACCATCTGGTGTCTCAGAAAGTTGCTTTTCCAGGCCTGGAATAACGCCATAAGAAAGCTCACCAGCCTTGGCGAGATCACCAGCGCGCTGGGCTTGCTCAAGCTCAATCCGTGCCTGGTCAAGCTGTTCCTTCACTTTGTTTGCGTCAGAAAGCTTAGCCTTTTCACTAGACCAGCGCTCAGTTAGCGCAAGTGATTGCTCTTCAAGGTTCGCAAGTTCTTCGCTTAGTTTCTTCAAGCGGTCTTTTGAGGCCTCATCATCCTCTTTGAGTAATGCCTCGCGCTCAATCTTCAGCTGGATAATCCGGCGGTCAAGCTCGTCAAGTTCCTCAGGTTTTGATTCAACCTGCATGCGCAACCGGCTCGCCGCTTCATCCATCAAGTCAATCGCCTTATCCGGCAAGAACCTGTCAGTAATATAGCGGTTAGAAAGGGTGGCACTGGCCACCAATGCATTGTCAGAAATCCGCACACCATGGTGCAGCTCATATTTCTCCTTCAACCCACGAAGAATAGAAATGGTGTCTTCAACTGTTGGCTCAGAAACAAACACCGGCTGAAAGCGCCGCGCAAGGGCAGCATCTTTCTCAACATGCTTGCGGTATTCATCAAGCGTTGTCGCACCAACACAGTGCAGCTCACCGCGAGCTAACGCAGGCTTTAGTAAGTTAGAGGCATCCATCGCCCCATCAGATTTACCGGCACCAATGAGCGTATGCATCTCATCAATAAACAGCACAATACCGCCTTCGGCAGCTTTCACTTCAGAGAGAACGGACTTAAGCCGTTCTTCAAATTCACCGCGATATTTCGCGCCTGCAATCAACGCGCCCATATCAAGGGAAAGCAATTGCCGCCCTTTAAGGCTCTCAGGCACATCACCATTAACAATACGAAGAGCCAACCCCTCGATAATTGCTGTTTTACCAACGCCTGGTTCACCAATGAGAACCGGGTTGTTTTTAGAGCGCCGTGAGAGCACTTGCACCGTGCGGCGAATCTCTTCTTCGCGCCCAATCACCGGGTCAAGCTTGCCGTTGGCAGCTTCTTCAGTTAGATCACGAGCAAAACGTTTCAGCGCATCAAAACCTTCTTCAGCTGATTGCGTGTCGGCTGTGCGCCCTTTGCGAATATCATTAATAGCTTCATTTAATTTTTGTGCTGTAATCCCGCCAGCTGACAATATCCGCCCAGCTTCACTGGAAGCTTCAAGGCAGGCGGCCAGCAACAAACGCTCAGTAGTGACAAACTTATCGCCCGCTTTATCAGAGACATCTTCAGCCGCTTTAAATAGTTTTGCCATGTCTGGCGCGATATAAAGTTGCCCGGCACCTGAGCCACTTACTTTGGGAATTTTAGAAAGTGCTGCGCTTACCTGAGCCGCAATCAATTGCGGGTTCCCACCAGCTTTGGTGATCAGGTTGACCGTTAAACCATCCTGGTCTTCCAAGAGAGCTTTTAACAAATGCAGGGGGGTGAACTGTTGATGGTCATTAGCAAGCGCTTCTTGTTGGGCGGCTTGCACAATTGTCTTGGCCCTATCGGTATATCTTTCTTGTTTCATCTCTATCTGCCTCTTAATGCCCACTCAAAATTCCCTATATATAAGGCGAATTTTATGTGTCTAAACAGTTATTTGTTGAAAAGGGTGTTGAATATGATCTGCGGCAAATAATCCCAAATAGGCAATTATTTACCCGACAATAATTATATATGTTGCCAAGAAACAAATTAAAGAGGCATTATGCAAAAATAAGTGATAAAAACTAGATTAAAGTATAATAGTCCAAGTGTCAGCTATAAGCTGAGAGGAATAAAAGAATGACAAGCCAGAACGGCGATGATGGCCAAAATAAGCATCGAGAACAAATCTCTGTTCACTCTCTCCATCGTTATCCTGTAAAAGGACTATCAGCTGAAAATCTAGACACAGTAACTGTCGAAGCCAATCGGTGTTTTCCCTTTGATAGGGCCTATGCCATTGAAAATGGCCCTTCTCGTTTTAATGCGAAAGAGCCTAAGTTTTTGCCAAAAATCAACTTTTTAGCGTTGATGAAACATGAGCGCTTGGCAAGGCTGGACACGAGTTTTGAGGCTGAAACAGAAACTCTAACCATTTTTAGAGAAGGTCGGCAGGTCGCTAAAGGCAACCTTTCAACATCTATCGGCCGAAATATGATCGAGCAGTTCATTGCTGCCTTTATGCGAGAAGAATTAAAAGGGCCACCCAAATTATTATCAGCCCATAGTCAATTTCCTAATCACGCACCAAGTCATCATTTTGCAGATTGCCCTGATCCACTGGTGCATATCATCACCACAGCTTCAGCAAAAGCACTTGAAGTGATCCTTAATGATCAAGTCGACTTGAAACGCTTCCGCTCAAACATAGTTTTGGAAACAACAACGCCATGGGTTGAAAAACAGTGGGGCGGAAAAAATATTAAAATTGGTGATGTCGAGATTGAAATCGTCGATGAAACAGGCCGCTGTGCTGCGATTAATGTTGATCTTGCAACAGGAAAAAGAGGGCGCTCAATTCCAGCGACGCTCACGCAACATTTTAGCAATGAGAATTTTGGCATTTATGGCAAAATCATCAAAGGTGGGCAGTTATCGCTAAAGGATACAGCTCAGATCATTGGATAAAAACGTTGTAGAAGTTATTTTATTGTCTAAAGCGTTTCCCCCCAAAGTGGTCCCCGGTTTTGGGGAATAAGAATCGCTTCAATAAAAAGGGTTTCGACCAAAAGTGATCACGGGATTGGGGGGAGGCAGTTGCTTGTAGGCAACCTAAAGCGCAAATAAAATAGCATCCGTTGATAAGATCAGCCCGAACGGAGCACAACGAGTACGGAAAGCTGATCATAAGAAAAGCACCGCCCCTCAGAGGCAGACAGTGCAGATGCGTAGTGGGCATCTGAAGCACAACAAAAAAGCCCGTGAGAGAGAGAAACCGCTTTAGGCAGCTGCATCATCAGCATTATTTTCAATGACCGGGGTTTCTGAGGCAGGAGTATCAGCAACAGGTGCGTCCGATTGTTCTGGTGCGATCATCTCAACTTTAGGTTCAGGACGGCGTCTTCCGCGTCCACGAGGCTTAGCGTCTTTGGTATCAGAAGCTTCAGGTTTTTTATCAACTTTGCTGTCACTCATTTGATCTGTTTGAGAAGTAGATCCATCAGCATCTGAGGCATCACCATTGGATCTTTGAGCACGTGTATCAGGGCGGCGGCGGCGATTGTTATTCTTCCGTCCGTCAGAACGCCCACCATCATTGCGTCCTTTACCAGAAGAGGCATTTTGTTGATCAGCGTCATCACTTTGAGAAGTCTGATCATCAGATTTATCAGCATTGGGTTGATTGTTTTGCTGAGCGGCTGCAATGATCCGATTGTAATGCTCTGCATGTTGAAAGTAATTCTCTTGGCGGACAATATCACCCGAAGTTTGAGCATCACGAGCTAGAGAATTGTATTTCTCTGAGATATGTGCTGCAGTCCCACGGATTTTTACATCAGGGCCATTCGATTCATAATTTTTAGTAAGTGGGTTTTGTGCCTTACGGTTTCTACCACTTCCACGTCCACGTCTATTTGATTGAGCTTGCCTCATCGGCTTCCATTCAATTTTTTAAGTTAGGTTAAATTAACAAGTCATCACAAAGCTTATAAAAAGAATGCCTTTAAAGAAAACTAAGTTTCAATAAAAGAAAATCATAGCAATATGTATGACAAATAAATATCAAAAGGTGTGGTGATCTTGGCCATTGGCCAACAAATCCAGATAAAATGTTAAACAGTAATAAATAACAAACACACTTCTCAATAAAATTCAAAGAAATATTTATTTCATTTAAATCATGCGCTTAAGCTCGGTCCACACATCCTGTACTTAAGAAATTTGTATTTTTTCAGTTACGTTTTAAGAATACAAATCAGAGTTATATTTGTCGATAAATTTGATAATCAAGTCCTCATCAAATTTCAGATAAAATCAAAAATAAAATTGAGTATATCTATCCCTCGTTCTAGAAACTATGCACACACTAAAAGGCAAAAATATATCTTAAAGCTTCTCAATATTTTGCATGTTAAAAAGAAACTATTTCAGCTTAAGTGACATAAAATTCTAGCAAATTAAAAATGGCAAATATTTGCTGTTGACCTCAGTAGAAAGCTCAAAAGTCGAATGTCCAAACATTCGAAAGCTCAAAATGCAAAAAGCTCAAAATGTCGTAACTTCAAAGCATCTCTAAATCTATAAAATTCCAAGGTCCCACATGTACCTTAACTCAAGTGCTATCTGAAGGTGTTCCCACCAAACAAACTCAGATTTGAAGACAAATGCGGCGTTAAAATGTTTCAAAACTTTCCATTATCATTCAAGCGTTAATAACCGCGAAAAATAAACAGAAAAACCAAGTGCTCCAACTTCAATCAAAAAAGTGCTTCCACTTGAATTAAGGCTTCCACTTGAATTAAGAAAGGCGCCCCCACCTAAATCAGAAACAAGGCCGGAAATAAATCTAACAGCCAAATAACGAACAAATCATAGCCTTTTTCGAACGTAACGCCAAGAAAATTTTTCATTCAAAAGAAAAATTAAAAAGAAAGTTTGACCGCAAGCGTTCGAATTGTGCCAGCTAAATCAGATTTTAAATCATGATTTTGAATATATGGTTCTAAATTGGATTTATATAACATTTCAACAAGTTGAGTGTCTTGTTTCTGGCCAAATTCTAGCAATAAAAGGCTTGATGGGGCAAGGAATTCTTTCGCCTTGTCAAATATAATTTCATAAGGTTCTAACCCTGTTTCTCCACCATTTAAGGCAAGGGCGGGGTCGAAATGCCTCACCTCTGGCATTAATTTTTCTAACTCTGATTCTGGAATGTAAGGCGGATTAGATAGTATACAATCAAACTTTCCCTCAATGGTTGAAAACCAATCGCTTTTTTGAAATTTAACACGTCTTTCTAAACCAAGTTGAATAGCATTTTTCTGAGCAATTTCGAGCGCTCCGGGGTTGATATCAGCGCCAATACCGGTAGCAAATGGCAATTCATGCAATAAACTTAAGAGAATACAACCACTGCCAGTTCCAAGGTCAAGTAGTCTTAAAGGTTCGTTTTTACGGGGCCCAAAATTTTCAAGGGCATGCTCTATTAATGTTTCAGTATCAGGTCGTGGATCCAGAGTGTCTTCAGAAATGAGAAAGGGCAGAGACCAAAATTCACTTTGCCCTAAAATTCGGCTAATTGGCTCGCGTTTAAGGCGACGCTGAGCCAAGTCAGACAAGGTTTCAGATTGAACAACAGATAAAACCAGTTCTTTATGCTGGATAAATTCACTATGAGTGAGCTTGGTTACATGTTGCACAAGAAGACGTGCATCTAAATTAGCTGTTTCAATACCAGCACCTTCAAAGGCTTGAATAAGGCCTGGTAAGATGTCTGAAATTGGGGCGGTTCTAACCGGAAAGTTCGCCAAAATATACTCTCCAAAAAAACAAGAAAAAACGAACCATAGTCTTAAATTGGGTCTAGACCCTAAATTGGGTTAGACCTAGTCTTCACTATCCATAGCAGCCAATTGTTCTGCTTGAGACTCTGTAACCAAGGCATCAACAATTTCATCAAGCCCCTCACCAGCAAGCGTTTGTTCTAACTTATGTAGCGTTAAGTTAATCCGATGATCTGTTACACGCCCTTGCGGAAAATTATAAGTACGAATGCGCTGAGAACGATCGCCAGAGCCAATTTGGCCTCGGCGTTCAGCAGAGCGCTCATCGTCTTGACGTTGACGCTCAGCATCATAGAGCCGCGAGCGTAAAACTTTCATAGCTTTTGCCCGGTTCTTATGTTGTGATTTTTCATCTTGTTGAATGACAATAAGGCCAGTTGGCAGATGAGTAATGCGAACGGCACTATCTGTCGTATTCACGGATTGACCACCAGGACCGCTTGCGCGAAATACATCAATTCGAAGGTCCTTATCTTCAATGTCTATATCAACATCTTCAGCTTCAGGGAGCACAGCAACGGTTGCAGCCGAAGTATGAATTCGCCCGCCTGACTCTGTTTCAGGCACTCGTTGCACTCTATGCCCCCCTGATTCATATTTTAAACGAGAGAAAACACCGGTACCAGATACACCTGCAATTATCTCCTTGTAGCCACCAACCGCAGATTCATTTGATGAAATAACTTCAACTTTCCAGCCCTTAAGATCAGCATAGCGTTGATACATCCGAAATAAGTCACCAGCAAAAAGGGCAGCTTCATCTCCGCCAGTACCAGCCCGAACCTCAAGAATCGCGCTGCGACTATCTGCTTCGTCTTTTGGTAATAATTTAATACGGATAGATTGCTCAAACTCTGGAATTTTAGCTGAGAGCTCTTCCAGCTCCTCAGTAGCCATGAGCTTCATTTCTTCATCCGCGTCTTCATCATTGATGATTTCGTTTAAATCATCAATTTCTTCCTGAGTGCTGAAATAACTTTTGATTTCAGCTACGACAGGGTCAAGTTCGGAAAATTCACGAGAAAGTTTCACAAAGATATCTTGAGAAGGTCCAGTTGAGAGTTCAGTTTGTACCACCTCCCAGCGAGCAACTAATTGTTCAAGCTTTTCCTTTGGTAAAGCCGACACAGGAGACATAGGCTCCACTCCTATCTTTGAGTAATGTTATTGTTGTGTTGGAACAGTGGCAAAAGTCGATTGTTGAGTGGTCAATTTTTCAAGATGTCATTTTTCGTACGTTCAAATTGTCACGGGCTCAATTGTCGAGTGAAGGGTCAGCTATTCCATTAGGTCTTTAGTGTTGGATACGTGAGCTAACAAACGGCCACATAAAATAAAAAACCAGATTAGACCATAATGAATAATAAAAAAAAGACAAGCACCTCACGCAAATTTTCACAGTGACCTTACAGTGACATCATAACTGTAAGGTCATAATCGCAAGATGATAACGGTGAAATAATAGAGATATTTATAAAATGATACCTAGGATCAAATTCATTAGCATTATTGAAAAGGTCAAAAACCTAATTATTCAGTGATCCAAGTTTGGAAAAATCAATACGCGGTAGTTTGCGAACGGTAGGAACCGATAATTTGTCAGTCTTTCTCATACGAGGGTCAGCAACATGCACCCAGTTCATACGATAAACGGAAGCCAGTGGATCTGGCATTACAAATTCAAATAAAGTATAGATTGATTTAGAGATTGGCTTTGGCAATTGATCAACACCAGACCAGAAGCGGTTCGGCTGCCAGTTAATAAAACCAACAAGCAAGATCATAATCAAAGCAAAGTTTCCAAAAATCCGCATCCATTTAATCTTTGGTTTTGCATTCGCGTGTCCCAATGCAACAGGAACTCGATTTTCTTGCTGAGGTGCTGTATTCAAAAATTGAGGATTAGAAAGGTTAGCTTGTTGCCCAGCATTACCAGTTAGAGGTTGATGCCCCTGATTATTCATCTGAACAGCATTCCCATAACCATTCATATGAGGGGGAGTATTATTATATCCAGTAAGCGCAGATCGTGTATCAAGCGGTTGAGTTTGAGTAGGGATATGTGATGAATTCTGCAACGATGAATTTTGCGATGAGGTAACGGCAGATGTTAATGCGCTAAAACGCTCTTCAATAGATTGGTTATGAAGACTGTGTGCCGCATTCATCTCGCCAGAAACGCTGTTTTGATCTTGCCCAGACTTATTCGATGTTAGATTACCGTTTGCAAAAGCTTTCAGGCTCATATCTGAGCTAGGCATAATTGAAGTGTTATTATGAGAGTGTTCAGGCTTTAGTGGCGGCGGAGTTTCATTTTGGAATGGAAGCGCACCTGTCATGTTTGCTTTTTTATCCGCAGTCATATTAGTGAGGTAATGTTCTGTAAGTTGTTCCCTTAAACGACGTAAAATCGCACGATCATCGATATTCATAAATTCAGCATAACGGCGGATGACCGGTTCAATTTCTTCCCATCGAGGTAAATCATTTAATGAACCATTTTCCAGAGCTGAGATAAGAACAGGGGAAGTTTGCAAGCGCGCAGCTAATTGAGAGTGGCTTAATTGACTAGCTTTACCCATAGCTGAAAATAAAGCACTGATTTGCGGGTCGATATCAGGTTTGTTTTGAAGGTGCTCATCTTGAGTAACTGCTTCACGTTGTGCAAGCTGACCTTGTTCCATACGAGCTGCAAGTGATCGCGGGGCTGAATGGTGACCCGCATCATCATGAGCAAAGTTCTGGTTTTGATGAGCAGCTAAGTCAGGTCTTTGCAAGTTGGGTGTTGCAAGATGTTGAGAGTGAAGAACTTGAGAGAGTTGGTTATGACCATTCGTGTCGATAGCTTGAACACTCGAGGTAAATGGCATTTGCTTATTTGGTCTCTGAGCTGATGATTGATCACCAGCCAAACCTTGCCCACCAGAGAGGCCTTGCCCAACATTTTGGGACTCAAAATGATTAGAACGATACACGATACACACCCGATCTTACGCAATACTAATAGAAAAGCTTCGGACACAAAATTAACCAATTTAGGAGGCTTTTCTCTTAACTACCTTACACATATAGCTAATATTGGACAATAATGTCCTTAGTTGGGCGTGAATATCAAGTAAAAACTGATAAAATTGGTAAATTTATACGCCGGTAGTATAAACGCATTAACCATGTAACGTGCACATTTAGAGGGAAAAGTTAAAGTTAAGCATGATCAGACTGCACCGAAAATCGAAATTTTATGGGCAAAACAAAAGATTATGGTGTGCCTCTGAATTTATCCAAATGAGAAACAGTCTAGGTAAGTTTAAAGGCTTCAACGTTGACTTTCTTATCTCTGGCATATCTCTCCAATGGTTCACGTAAAGAGCCGCTTTTTGTTGCCAATGTTTCAATCATAAAAGTTTCGAGGCTTTGTAGATCAAGTGACAAGATCATCGATTTAACAGGACCAATAGAGGCCGGCGACATGGATATGGAACGTAGTCCTAGACCCAAAAGTGCCATAGATTCTAATGGCTTACCTGCCATTTCGCCGCATAATGTTACAGGAACATTATGCGCATTCGATTTCGTTATAATTTTTTGTAAGACACGCAGGAATACACAATGAAGCATATCATAGCGAGCCGCTACATTCTGGTTTGTTCGGTCAGAAGCAAATAAAAATTGCATTAAATCATTGCTGCCAATCGAGACGAAATCAACAAGTGGTAAAACCTCATCAAGTTGATAAACAATGGCTGGCACTTCAATCATGAGACCAATTTCAAGGCTTTCAGGTCCTTCATGACCATGTTTTTCTAAGAAGTCTTCCTCAAGTTTTATGAGCCTTTTGGCCTTTGTGAGCTCAGAAAGGTCTGTCACCATCGGGAGCATCAAGCGCAAAATTTTTCCAGCTGACGCTTGCAATAAAGCACGAACCTGCGTGCGAAAGAGGCCCGGACGGTCTAATGTCATGCGAATAGCTCGCCAACCTAGCGCTGGGTTTTGTTCACCAGACATCCGCATATAAGGCAAGATTTTATCGCCGCCAACGTCCAGGGTACGGAACACAACAGGGCGGTGGCCAGCTGCATCTAACACAGCTTTATAGATTTCTCGTTGCTCTGACATACGAGGAAATTTTGCCGCAATCATAAATTGTAATTCGGTGCGATAAAGTCCAATTCCATCAGCCCCAGATTGTGCAAGATGTGGTAAATCAACCAAAAGGCCCGCATTAATTTTTAGTGAAATATCTTGCCCATCAAGTGTGACTGCATCTTTATTCCTAAGTTCAGAATATTGTTTTTGTTTTGCCGCATGGAAACGAACCTTGTCCGAATAGGCGTCGATGACATCTTGCGTGGGGCGAACAAAAACATCACCAGTAATGGCATCGATAACAATATCATCACCAGTATCAACTCGGTTCACAATATTAGCTGCTTCACCGATCGCAGCGATGCCTAGTGCCCGCGCAACAATAGCAACGTGACTGCTTGCGCCAGATTCTTCCAAGACAAGACCGCGCAATTTTTTCGGGTCATAATCCAAAAGCTCAGCTGCCCCCATAGTCCGGGCAACCAAAATGGCATCGTCAGGTAAATTAGATGTTGCAGCTGTCTCAGTATCCCCCACAAGAATGCGCAACAGGCGATTGCCAAGGTCTTCAAGATCCTTCATGCGTTCTGCCCAGAAGCGATCTTTTTGGGGAAGCATTCGGGCTCTCATGTCATTCTGTACACGCTCAACAGCCGCCTCAGCCGTAAGGCCGGACGCAATGGCCTGCTTAAGCCTGTTGACCCATCCCTGATCATGAGCAAATAGCCGATAAGCCTCGAGCACTTCTTTATGCTCACCAACTCGTTGCAATTCGGCTTTTGAAAGCATTTTGTCAATGGACGTACGTAGTGTCTCTAACCCCTGATCAAGCCTAATATTTTCGTGATGAAGATCTTCTGAAAGAAACTCATGAATAGTTACGCGGGGTTCATGCAAAACCACATGACCAAGAGCAATTCCATCAGAAATATTCACGCCAGAAAAATGCCGGCTAGATGTTCGGTCAGCCATAGACGCAACATCATCATCCAGCTCGCCAGAAGTTATGAGCTCAGCCACCAACATAGAGGTCGTCTCAAGCGCTTCTATTTCTTCTTCAGAATAAACTTTGCGCGCCTGGTTTTGCACAGTGATAACACCAAGCGTGCGCCCGCCTCGCAAAATAGGCGTGCCAAGAAATGAGTGATAAACTTCCTCACCAGTTTCTGGTCTATAAGAAAAAGCCGGGTGATCTTGAGCTTCATGAATATTGACGATCTCAGCTCTGTCTGCAATGAGGCCAACAAGGCCTTCCCCTTTAGCAAGGTGCGTGTTATGAACCGCTTCTTTATTCAGGCCTTCTGTTGCGAAAAGTTCCAAAGAACCATCCGGGCGGCGCAAATAAAGCGAGCAAACTTCAGCAACCATAATGCGGGCAATTTGCGTAACAATAGCATCGAGCCGCGCTTGCGGTTCGCCTGGCCGTGCCATTATTTCTCGCAACCGACGCATTAATATGCGCGGTGCTGCATTAGCTGGTGCCATTATGTTTGCCCCAAATGATTATCCCCAATATTGCTCTTTAATGAGTAAAAAGAGCAATACCACACTATTTATTCAGTTTCTTGATCTAAGCCAAACAAACTATGCAAAGTTCTAACGGCAAGCTCCTGATAAGCTGCGTCAATCAAGATACTTATTTTAATCTCAGACGTTGTGATGGCTTGTATATTAATACCTTTGTCAGCTAGTTCTTTAAACATACTAGCCGCAACACCAGCGTGACTGCGCATACCAACACCAATGACAGAAACTTTTACAATATCTGTTGCGCCCTTAAGTTCTTCATAGCGCAACTCATCTTTACGTGCTTCTAACACAGATATAGCACGAGCCAAGTCATCTTCAGGCACTGTAAAGGTCATGTCTGTTGTAGCGCCATCAGCCGAGACGTTTTGCACAATCATATCAACATTGATATTAGCTTCGGCAAGCGGGCCAAAAACTTTAGCCGCAACGCCAGGTTCATCAGCAACATTTATTAAAGTTACTTTTGCTTCATCCTTGGCATAGGCTATGCCACTTACAACTTGCTGTTCCACAATCTCATCCTCACTACATACAAGCGTTCCAATCGTACTATTTCCATCTAAGCTGACAGCCGGAACAGAAACCGGGTCATCAAAACTAGAGCGAACAGCAAGACGAACATTTTTCGTCATAGCCAATTCAACAGAGCGGGTCTGTAAAACTTTGGCACCTAAGCTGGCCATCTCAAGCATTTCCTCATAGGAAACTTTTTCAAGCCGTTGAGCCTTGGATACGATTCTCGGATCGGTTGTATAAACCCCGTCTACATCCGTGTATATATCACAAAGGTCAGCGTCAAGTGCTGCGGCAATTGCTACCGCACTTGTATCAGAACCACCCCGTCCTAAAGTAGCAATGCGTCCATCAGGTGATATCCCCTGAAAGCCTGCAATAACCGCAACAGTACCGCTTTCAACTGAACTTTTAAGGCTCTCGCCCTTAATATCAGTAATCCGGGCTTTACTATGCGCATCATCAGTTTCAAGCGGAATTTGCCAGCCATGCCAAGAACGAGCATCAACCCCTTCATTCTGCAAACATAGTGCCAATAAACCTGATGTAACTTGTTCACCAGAAGAAACTACAGCATCATATTCTTTAGGATCAGGTGTCTCAGTCGCATCATTGACCCAGTTAATCAGCTCGTTAGTGCGCCCAGACATGGCAGAAACAACAACAGCCACCTTATTTCCAGCTGTAACCTCGCGCTTGACATGCTGCGCTACATTGCGAATACGATCCATATCGGCAACAGAAGTGCCACCAAATTTCATTACTATAAGAGCCATTTCAGCCAAAAGTCCAAATGTTCAATGATTGGGGAGTTTCATCACTGTTTTCACACAAAAGCATTTTCTTTACTAAGTTATTGTCATTACTTAGCAAATAAAAGTGCTGAGTTTGGGAAATAGAGTGAAAAAGAAAGAGCCTACCCAAAATGTTATTATTCTAAAAGGGTAAGACCCTTTTGACTGACATATACATACGCTGAACTGAAACATCGATCAACCTTGTCGAAAAAAATCATAAAATTTCTTGCGTTAAGTCATTAATAAGGGTCGCAAAATGAACTTGTTGACAAATCCTAAAAATGTCCACTTAATTAAATTATGAGCCAAGAAAATTATCAAAAATCCGCGACCTTAGATCCAGAAGAAATTGCTCGTTTTGGAGCTATGGCAGACGAATGGTGGGATCCAACAGGAAAGTTCCGCCCTTTACATAAAATTAGCCCCGCAAGGTTGGCTTTTTTTAGAGAGCAAATATGTAAGCATTTTGGCCGAGAATTTGGCGCAGACGATGCACTAAAGGGCTTGAGCTTAATTGATGTTGGGTGCGGTGGTGGCCTCGTCGCTGAACCAATGGCCAAACAAGGGGCAAAAGTCACGGCAATTGACCCGTCTGAAAATAACATTAAAGCCGCGAAAATTCACGCTGAGCAACAAGATGTAGATATTGATTATCGAGCCTGCAAAGCTGAGGATCTTGTCGCGGGGAATGAGACATTCGACATTGTATTCGTTCTTGAGGTGGTCGAGCATGTCCCAAGTGTGCCAGAATTTACAACAATGGTGTCTAAATTAGTGGCACCAGGCGGCCTCATGGTCCTCTCAACGATCAACAGGACAGCCAAAGCATTTGCCTTAGCTATTGTTGGAGCCGAATATGTATTGCAATGGTTGCCCAAAGGCACACACCAATGGAATCGCTTCGTCACACCAGATGAACTCTCTGACATTGTTGAAAATGCTGGCCTGGTACCGCGAGAACGTAATGGCTTGGTTTTCTCACCATTTAAAGAAAGTTGGAAAATCTCTAGTGATTGTGATGTGAATTATTTTTTGACTGCTAGCAGAGACAACAAATCATAAGTTATAACAAAATAACGGGTTTCTAGAATTCATAAAAATGCTTCGAAGCTTCTTCTCGAAGTAAGGAGTGATGCTACTCGGTTGTGAAGTGGTAAGCTGTAGCACGTCAAATCATGTGCTGTTGCTGGTGGGTAAGCTGTAGCACGTCAAATCATGTGCGGTTGCTGGTGGGCAAGCTGAAGCACTTCAAAAAAGAATAACCGTGAGAAAAAATACCACCCCTAGTCGACAATCTGAACACCAAGCATTGTGCGTTTGCGCCAAACGACAGTGACATTATAACAAACATCATTTTTTTCATCGATAAGTTGAAATTCATCTGGAATGCCATTGCTGTTTCCAATCTTCAACCCAAATCCATTGTCATGGCGGTTTTTAATCTGGCAACTAAACGTAGAATTTTTATCAATCAAAATAGTAGCGCCCTGTAAAGTTCGGCTTCTTTGGTTGCTGCGGTTTTCTGCTAATGTTTCAAGGTCAGACATTCTGTGCTTCCCGACTGTTAGTAAATTTATGGATGAGTAGAAGAGTAACAAAAAACAATTGCTGCCCAGTTTCAAAAAACATTAAAATTTTAAATAATACGCAATATTTGGGTTTTCTAGTGCGGTTGCTAGTGGGAAGCTGAAGGGGCGCTTAAAAGAGAATATAAAAAACTATTGAATATTAAATTGAATCCACCATATGAATGAAGAGAACAGGCCTTTAAACAATACTCATTTTTATCCCATTTCCGGCTTATTAAAGCCCGAATATAAAACTAAACTAAGATTAATTAACGAATTATAGGGTCGTCTTAGATAAAATATAAAAGAAAAGAAACAACACGATGCCCAGCATGATTAGAATAGATAATGCCCATGTGCTGGGTTTTGAAGAATTTGAGCAAACTTTAGAGCATATAGCGAACCTTCAAGCGGAAAGCGGATATCCCCCGTTCAACATTGAAAGAGAGCTAAATAAGACGAATGAAGAGACAATTTTAAACATCACCCTTGCAGTTGCAGGATTTACGGAAGATCTACTTGAAGTAACTGTAGAAGGGCGAAATTTAATTATTGCTGGAAAAAAAGCAACCGAAGAAAAAGCTGAATTTTTGCACCAAGGCATTGCAACCCGGCAATTTAAAAAGAAATTTTTTCTTGCCGAAACGATAGAAGTTACATCCGCCATACTTAAAGACGGATTGTTAATTATAAAACTGCGAAAACCGGAACCTGTTAAAGTTTTACGTCAAATACCAATCACAGCAGGTTAAAATGGGGCTAGATTTAGCCTCAACGAGCAAAACAACTTAGCGTACATGGAAAGGGTAAAGTCATGTTAGAATTCAACAACCCGAAATTAGAAAATTCTCATGTAAAAACCATGACAGAAGAAGACTTCGCTGATTTAGGAATGGATAATGTTGTTTATGTTCAGGAGGTCAGCTTGGACGAAGCTCAGTTTTTGTTCCCAGAAATTGAAGAATTCCCACAAATTTCACAGCTTTATGCTGTGCATGCAGCAAATGGAACCCCGGTTTTACTTGCCGAAGACCTATTCTCAGCAAAAGAAGCCGCCGAAAATAACAAACTCGTTGTCCATACGGTGAATTAGTGCGGATGCTATGTGGGCATCTAAAGCACAACTAAGAAAGCGGATGCTATGTGGGCATCTGAAGCACAACTAAGAAAGCACAGTCTCTGTTGGGCAACCTGAAACACAAATAAAAAACAATCTATACGAAGAAGGGAGTGCTCTCCTTCAGAGCACGTACATGACGCCATGGGCGTCCGGCGCAAGCGCCGCCTCTCGGAGGCCCACCGCTTTAGCGGTGGAATAGCCGTGAGATAAAAAAAAGAGCACTGAAATTTTATTTCAGTGCTCTTTTTTATTTTATCTAAAATCTGTCAAAAGCCACTCTTCGGGTATTAGAGGCAGATAAAAAGATTAAGCAGCATGAGATGCTGACGCTTCAGTTAAAACTGAATAAAGCGCTCCTTGCTCTCTAGAGCCACGTAATTTATCTAAAATTTGCGGATCACGGATCAGTCTGGAAATACGGGCAAGGGCCTTTAAATGGTCCGCACCGGCAGTTTCTGGGGCCAAGAGAAGAAAAACCAAGTCGACAGGCTCATCATCAAGCGAGTCGAAATTGACTTTTTCATCAAGCCGCGCAAAAACGCAAATAATGCGATCAATTGATGGCAACCTACCATGAGGAATAGCAACACCTTGCCCAATACCGGTAGAGCCAAGTCTCTCCCGTTGTAACAAGACATCAAAAATATCTCTCTCATCTAATTCGGTCTTTTCAGCAGCAACACGGGCTAGTTCTTGCAGCACGTGTTTCTTGCTTTTTGCCTTTAACGAAGGATAAACCTCCTCCGAAGACAACAAATCACCCAAATCCATTAAAACGCCTTCCAATAAACTGTCTAAAGCATCTAACGTTCTTCTATTTGCTTTAGTTCGCCCCACCCATAAAGTGGCTAATTGACGACTTTATGTCATAAATAAAAACAAATTGTTTAAGTTCTCTCTATGACGGATCAATCCACCCAATATTTCCATCGTTCCGGCGGTATACAATATTGATGCGCCCATGGCTAGCATTTCTAAATACGAGTACAGAGCTTTCTGCAAGATCCATTTGCATAACAGCATCACTTACAGCAAATTCATTAATATTTGTTTCATTCTCTGCAATAATAATTGGGGTTTCGTCCGGCACTTCTTCAGTATCTTCATTTGATTGAAGTACATAATCAAGAGCTGGCGTTGTAACCGGGGGGAGCGCACTCTCACTAGCTTTTTGATGATGGTTTTTAAGCCGCCTCTTATAGCGCCTGAGCCGCTTTTCAAGGCGCTCTAAGGCTGCATCAGCACTTGCATAAACATCATGGCTCTCTCCTTTTGATTGTAAATCCAGTCCAGAGCGCAAATGAAGGGAACAATCAGTGCGAAATTGTTTCCCGTCCTTTTCAATGCGAACATGACCTGAGGTCGCATTGCCAATAAATTTATCTAACGTTTGATCAATACGATCTTCTATATAAAATCGCAGGGCTTCACCAACATCCAAATTTTTTCCAGTTACTTGTACGGACATATATTATTACCCTTCTTTTGTTTCCACGTTCCTACAATCTAACTTAGTAAAAACCTAAGTTAGAAAAGTCTAAGTCGGTCAGAAAATGAATTCTGACAATGGAAAACGGGCCCGAACCGCGATTAAAAGGTCAACATTTCGAGCTTAAGGTGAAAAATCACTTTTTAGCATTTGCAAATATAAAATTGCCACAAGATCAGGTTTCTCCAGCCATATCCATGAAATAGAGTATAGCAGCAATTAGGCAAGAATGTTGGTAAACTTGGGGAATTTGGAGTGTTTTTTTGTCTAAAAAACGTGAAAATAGCCTGAAGGTTAAATAAGTTTTTCTATTCTTATCAATAAGTTGCAGTTGCATCTTGATAAGCCGGGTCCAGATCAATTGTAAAAAACAAACACATAAGTTGTTAGGCTTAGGTAAGTTTGCTCTATTGAGTTTAAGTATAAATTGAAGAAGGTCAATATAACCAGCTTGAAAATGTTTATAACGCCATTTGTTGGGCCATTTTCTTCTTCCGCCGGCGTTGGACTGAAGATGGAATGCCCATAGCTTCCCGGTATTTTGCAACAGTACGCCGAGCGATATCAATTCCTTTGTCTTTTAAGCTGGTAACCAACTTGTCATCAGAAAGAATAGACTCAATCGTCTCAGCTTCAATTAATTGCTTGATATGATGCCTTACAGCCTCTGATGAGATCATATCATCAGAATCCGAAGAAGAAATGGCTGAGGTAAAGAAATACTTAAGTTCAAACACACCGCGCGTTGTGCCGATATATTTGTTAGATGTAACTCGGCTAACAGTTGATTCATGCATATCAATCGCATCAGCAACAGCCCGCAAATTTAGAGGGCGTAAATGTTCTACGCCATGGCTAAAAAATGCATCTTGCTGGCGAACAATCTCTTCAGAAACCTTCAAAATAGTCCGCGCACGTTGATCAAGGCTTTTGACTAACCAGTTAGCTGTTTGAAAGCAATCTTGTATATATTCTTTGTCTTTTGTGTTTTTGGCTGATCCAGAGACAGTTGTGTAATAGCTTTTATTAATCAGTACCTTAGGCAAAGTTTCGCTGTTGAGCTCAATATGCCAGCTGCCGTCATTTTTTTGCCGAACAAACACGTCAGGCACAACTGATTGCACGGAAATGGCGCCAAATTGTAAGCCAGGCTTAGGATTAAGCATCTTAATTTCGGCAATCATGTCGGAAAGGTCTTCATCATCGACCTGACAAGCTTTTTTGAGTCCTGTAAAATTATGAGCAGCTAAAAGATGAATATTTTCCAGGAGGGCTTCCATTGCTGGGTCAAAATGGTTGAGTTCAATAAGTTGTAACTTCAAACATTCGCTAAGATCTCTGGAAAAAACACCTGTAGGCTCAAATTTCTGTAATTCTTTTAAAACAATTGAAATGGCATCAATAGACGTGCCCATTTGCATAGAAATGGTCTCGAGAGAGCCGCGCATATAGCCTTGTTCATCCACCATGTCAATCATATGAGAGGCTATAAGTCTTTGTTTATCATCAAGTTTTGATAATGATAATTGGTCCCTCAAGTGATCGTGCAACGTCGTTTCACATGGGACAAAGTTCTCTAAATTATAATCGCTACCACCGCCAGATGAGCTAACAGAACTCACACGGTTTGTTTTCACAGAATTCCAACCCTGGTCAGCAAGGCTGGTCCGGTCTGAGCCAGCTAAATCCGGATACATATCATCGGCGCGCATATCTAAATTCGCTGAAGGGTCCTCTTTTGTATTGTCAGCAGACTTTGAGAGCCATTCATCAGAAGAATCTCTGGTTTGAGGTTCAATGTTTTGAGGAGTAACTTCAGGCTCATAGCTGGCCTGAGGAACGGTATCTGCTTCTGGATCACGTGGTTCGAGTAACGGATTGCGCTCTAATTCCCCCTCAACAAACTCATTTAATTCAAGGTTAGAGAGTTGCAAAAGCTTAATCGCTTGTTGCAATTGAGGTGTCATCACAAGTGACTGAGATTGTCTTAGTTCTAGTCGGTGAGACAGAGCCATTATAAAATAAAGTCCTCAAAAATCTTCGTTAGGCAATATTCATACCAAAAGAGAATTTAGCGACGATTAAGAAGAAAGACAAACTTTTAATTAAATGTCGATTTATTTCCTCAAGAAACGTGCCAATTCTTAGGTAACTGTAGCACGAAATTAATTTGAAGCAAAAAATCAGTTCACTGAAATGCGTGAAAAATAAAAGAAAAGAGAAGAAAATTACCCAAACATATCGCCAAGATAAACGCGCCGAACATCATCATTTGAGACAATTTCCTGCGGAGTACCCTCTGTGAGTACCTTGCCGTCATGAATAATATAAGCACGGTCAATCATCTCAAGGGTTTCACGCACATTATGGTCAGTAATTAAAACGCCAATGCCACGGTCGGTCAAATGGCGAACAAGATCACGAATATCACCAATCGCTATAGGATCAATGCCCGCAAAAGGTTCATCAAGTAGGATATAAGAGGGGTCACTAGCCAATGCACGTGCTATCTCACAGCGCCTCCGCTCACCGCCAGATAGAGCAATTGATGGTGATTTTCGTAAGCGAGTGATATTAAATTCGTCAAGTAAGCTCTCAAGCTTCTCAAGACGTTTCTTTTTATTCTTTTGCGTCACTTCCAATACAGCCATAATGTTTTGCTCAACAGTTAGTCCTCTAAAAATTGAGGCCTCTTGTGGCAAATACCCAATTCCAAGGCGTGCACGCCGATACATTGGAAGAGCGGTCACATCATAGCCATCAATATGAATCAAACCCTCATCAGCCTTAACAAGACCGGTAATCATATAGAACATGGTCGTTTTACCAGCACCGTTCGGCCCAAGAAGTCCAACAGATTCGCCCCGCTGCACACGAATGCTGGCTTGTTTAACGACCTGTCGTTTTCCATAAGTTTTACATATTTTGTTGGCTGTCAGCCACCCAGTTTGGGGGCGAGAATCAATAAAGTTTTGTTGCCCGGCAGCAGATAGAATTTGTGTTCTTTGTGGTTGAGCCTGTGGTTGAGATTGCCCAATCACTTGGTTCTGACCGTAAGCTTGAACAGGCGTGTGAGAAGGGGCTTGCTCATGAACCGAGGCTTGAAAACTTGGAGGTAATTGCTTAGCAATATTTTCTTGAAACCCTGGTTGGGGGGGCGGGCTAAAGGGTGTCTCTCCGTTTAGTCCCCCCCCTTCAAAAGGGTGCGCCCCTCTTTGTGCAGGCTGTCGATTGGCTCCATTGATCAAAGGTGATTGCTCTCGAGGAACAGCAAATTTTGTCTCAACTTGGGCTTTCTTGCCTTTGGGCAACAATGTTTTAAAGAAACCAATCATATCAGTGAGAACTACTTTCATTGATAAAGTGCGATGTTGAGAGACTTTGTAATGGCTTTTTGTCTCTAAATCAAAAATATTTACTAACAAAACCACACCAAAGTGAGGATGGGTCAGAAGTGGCATTTGAAGGTTACCATCAAAACCGAAAATTACGGCAGGATTTTATTGATCGCCATTTAATTTTGAAATTTATTTAAGGAACAGACCTTAATTTTGAGGTTTCTTTAGTTTTTTGACAGATTTAGGACTAACATCAATCTTCATTTGAACACGTCGGCCTTTTTTAGTCGCCCCGCTTTTTTTCTGATTCCGGTTTTCAAAACGGCTTTGCCTAGTTTTCAAATTCACAATTAACCGACCACCTTTAAGAATGTTCCCGCCTTGTGTTAAAACAACCGTGTCCCCAAGAATAATTGTCTGTTTTGCAACATCAAACCGAGCCCATTCACTGGTGGCTGATTGCTTGTCTTTAGTGGTAATCAGTACTTTGCCCTTGGCTTCAAGTTTTTTAACCTTGCCATTCGCGCCAGATTTAGTACCAGGCCGTGCATTGCCATCATAAAAAACTTCAAGGAATTTTGATCGTAGAACAAAGTCACCTTGCCTGGCTTTCACATTCCCACTGAAGAGAGCCGTTTTTTTAATATCATTGACCTTTAATTGGTCAGCTTCAATATCAATAGGCTGGTTAGAATCTCTTGAAAAACCACCAAATTTATCCGCTAAAGATTGAGCGAAAAGAGGAGAGGTGCTCAAGCTAGTCAGAGTGAAAAAAACTAAAAAACATGCTGTCCACACTGAGAAAGAAGCTGAGTGAGAATAAGGCTGTGTTGAAACATTTTTTTCATCACAATTTTTTCGAAAGTGTGAAGTTTGAGTTTTTTTCAAAAGTCTCAACATTTTATGTCCTTAATATCAAGTCAATAGACCTGGGAATTATTTATACAATCTATCTTGCAGCAATCAAGATCATAGACGATCAAGTAACTAGTTACTTGATCGTTTCGGAGTTTTAATCAACCGAACCTTAACCCGGTCCTTAAATGTCACTATTTTACTCACGCCATCAATATGAACTCTGTCAGCCCTAATTGTACTTGATTCCATTTGTACATATACAGGTCTATTCGAAATAATAGTTTGTTTTTTAAAAGTTATTTCAGCGGTCTCAAGCTGAGCAATCATCCCATTTGGAGCTTTAATTTCTAAATCGCCCGATAATTGCAGCACCTCTTGCTTTGTATCAAAAACACCTTTTTTCGACTTGAGAAAAATAGTGCCATTTTTAGGATGGTCAAGCTTACCATCAATCGTGTCCAAATGAATAACATAAGGAGAGTCTGATTTCTGTGTAGCTGTAGCGGCCGTTACCAAATAAGACCCTGCCTTTTTATCATGACCTTCAAGGCGCGGATTTGTCATTTTTAATTCATTTTTGTTCACATCAATTTTTTCAACACTGGCCTTTATGTCTTTATATTGAAAAGTAAATTTGCCAGTGACAAAAAACGCAAGGCAACAAAGAAGTGATAAAAGGGGAAGCAATCGGCGCAAGATAAATACAGCGCGGCTATGGCGCTGCGCACGCAAAAAAGCTTGTTGCCTCTTTTTTGAAAGTTCAGCTATCTCATCACCTTCATTTGGAGACGGTGACTTATTTGTAGGTAACTTACCAGATGAACTTAGGCGATCAGAAGAAGAAAAAGCCGAAAAAATTTGCTGCATAAATCCTTGAGATGTTACTCTTTGAGATGTCATGAATTATTCCAACCCACTTGCGGCCCTTTATCCGAAATAGTTATATCTCGAATTGAATTAAATCTATTGAAATTTCTGTTTAACTAGTTCTAATCACCAGTGATTATTCTTTTAAAAGGAATCATATCACAAACGGACTATATAAGTCAGTTTATCAAGATTACAAATTTGCAAAACAATATGATCACATTTGGGCTTTGTAAAAAAGCTGACTAAATCAACAACAAGTAATTGTGAGACCAAATTTAAATTCAGCCCAGTTTTTGTTTTAGCATTCCAGTCTTTGTCTTAGCATTTTATGCCAGTAATTTTTTTAGGATGAATTCTTAAGAATGAGCGAAAATATCACTCTCGGCCCATCCAGCTAAATCAAGTTCAGCTCGCGTTGGTAAAAATTCAAAGGCTTTATTGGCAATTTCAAAACGATTTTCTCGTTTCAAGCGCACAATTAAAATCTCCATTAATTGGTGGAGGTACAAAACATCAGATGCAGCGTAAGCCATTTGCGCGTCACTTAAAACCTCGGCTCCCCAGTCAGAGCTTTGCTGTTGCTTTGAAAGGTCAACAGAAATGAGCTCGCGTGTTAGATCTTTCAAGCCATGCCGATCCGTGTAAGTTCTGGTCAGTTTAGAAGCAATTTTAGTGCAAAAAACAGGAGCAGCCCAAATGCCGAGATATTGATAAAGTGCAGCTAAATCAAAGCGGGCAAAATGATAAATTTTCACGAGTTTAGGGTCTGATAAAACAGCTTTTAAATTTGGAGCCGAATAATCCGTTCCATCAAATTGAACAAGATGCGCCGAGCCGTCCCCTGAAGAGAGTTGAACTACACAAAGCCTATCACGCAAAGGGTTTAAGCCAAGGGTTTCGCTATCAACCGCTAGCGCCCCTTTAAAATGAAGGTCATCAGGCAAGTCATTCTTGTGCAAATGAATAGTCATAAAATATCCCGTAGTCCTGTTTTTATAGTTAGGTGTCTCGTTTTTAAAGTTATATAATGAAACTCCTAGCACAAAACGTGTTTCTTGCCAGTAAGCAAAGCAATAAATTTATGAATAAACTCACCTTTGCGACACTAGAAACGCTTCACAAATCACTCAACTCACTTTATTTTGACAAAGATTCTTAAAGGAGCGGCAAGATGAAAACTAAAGGTATCGTAACAATATTTGGGGGCTCAGGCTTTGTTGGTCGTCATTTAATTGGCCAATTGACCAAAGCTGGGTACCGCATTCGTGTTGCTGTTCGTCATCCTCAGCTAGCTGGTTTTCTCCAGCCACTTGGCGGTTTAAGCCAGATCGAGTTTGTCAAAGCAAATATAAGAAACGAGAAATCCATCATAGAAGCCGTGGAAGGTGCTGATTATGTTGTAAATCTTGTTGGAATTTTAGCTCAATCAGGTAGGCAAAATTTTAATTCTCTACATGTTCAGGGCGCCCGGTTAATTGCCATTGCTGCGAGAGAAGCTGGCGTCAAACAACTTGTGCAAATGTCAGCGCTGGGCGCAGACGAAAAAAGTTCTTCTAAATATGCTCGAACCAAAGCGCATGGGGAAGACGCCGTTTTAAATATGGAGCCTAATGCCATCATAGTGCGCCCTTCTGTTATTTTCGGGCCAGAAGATGGCTTCTTTAACCTCTTTGCAGGCATGATGTCCATTTTGCCAATTGTTCCTGTTTTTGGAGCAAAAACCAAATTCCAGCCGATCTTTGTGGGAGATGTTGCAAGTGCCATTAAGGCCGCGATAGAAGGAAAAGCAAAGCAAGGCACTATTTATGAATTAGGCGGGCCTCAAATTGTTTCTATGAAAGAAGTGCACGAAAAAATAAAAACAATAACAGGACTAAAAACCTGGTTACTTCCATTGCCACTTTTTATCGCAAAAATAATAGCTCTTTTCACTTGGTTCCTACCCAACCCTCCAATTACAAGTGATCAAATCAAGCTGTTGAAAAAAGATAATGTTGTTAGCAACTTAGCCATGGAAGAACATCGCACCTACGCTGATTTGGTTGAAACGCCACCTCATTCAATTGATGCCTGTGTCCCAACGTATCTAGATCGTTACGAGACAGTAAATCACGGTAAAACTGTCTAGAGCAGTGCGGATGCATCGTGGGTATCTGAGGCGCCGCTAAAGTGCGGGTGCATAGTGGGCATCTGAAGCACCACTAAAAGTGCGGATGCATAGTGGGCATCTGAAGCACCACTAAAAGTGCGGATGCATAGTGGGCATCTGAAGCACTACTAAAAAACAAAAACCATCTAGTCCTAAATGATGACTATTTCATATTTGAAGAAATGTTAGACTAAAGGCTTGATGTCGGATAAAAAACAGAGCATTATTACGCCATCCGAGGGGTGTTCTATTTAGAGCTGAGAGAGTTATCTAACTCAACCCTTTAAACCTGATCCGGGTCATGCCGGCGTAGGGACGGAAAAGATTGTTTGTATAATTTAAAACGAAATAATTTGTCTGGATATTTTTAAAAGATCTGACAAAGTTTTAAGCAAAACCAAAGCGTTTTTTTGCTTAAAATATAATGAATTAGACAACAATCTGATCTTCCGCTTTTTTGTAAAAGTGGTGTCTCCCTCAGCCAAACATTACCAGATCAAAGCTCATTAAGTTGTGACGAAAAGGGGAGCTATTCTATGGACTTGTCATTGGTATTGGCAAAAATTCTAGGTCTATATTGCCTGATAGTCTCCATTTCAATTCTATTAAACTATCAGCGAATACCTGTTTTGGTCCATGAATTCGTTGAAAGTGAAGGGCTCAAATATATTGCAGGGCTAATCTCCTTAATCCTCGGTATCATCGTAATAATCATCCACCCAATTATTTCATATGATTGGCGGCTAATAATTACTTTATTCGGGTGGGGAGCATTTCTATATGGCTTGGTGAACTTATTCATACCAGAACTTGCCCTGCAAATCATAAGATTAATTGGATCGTATCGTAAAATATTCAGTATCTTTGCATTTGCTGTTTTTCTATTCTCGCTAATTTTATTAGCTGAAGGGTTTAACATACCATTCATGAAGGCCCTAATACCCATATAATAAACCCAGTCTTTGCTTATCAGTCTAGTTTTTCTATAGCGTTCCGCCTAAAAGTGGGGACCGGTTTTAGGAAAAAAGGAACGCTCTAATTCAAAATTAATTTACAATTCATAGGTAAAAAAATGAATATTCATACAGACAAAACAGCGCTTCAAGATGTAACAACCGGGCCATTACCCTCGTCTAAAAAAATCTATATCTCTCCCAAGGATGCTCCTGATCTGGAAGTGCCAGTGAGAGAAATCCAACTAAGTGAAGGCGCAAACGAGCCAAACGTACGCGTTTACGATCCATCAGGCCCTTACACAGATGAGAACATCGCCATCAATGTGGAAACAGGCCTTCCACGCACAAGAGAAAGCTGGATCACAGAACGCGGCGGTGTTGAGCGCACTGTTGGCCGTGACATTAAACCAGAAGATAACGGCAACGTTGATGGCGCGCACCTCACACGCATGTTCCCAGTTGAGTACAGCCCGTTTAATGGTCTGGACGGTGAGAAAATCACACAGCTTGAATTCGCAAAAGCCGGCATCATCACAAAAGAAATGATCTATGTCGCCGCAAGAGAAAATCTTGGGCGCGAACAAGCTCTTGAAAATGCACGTGAAAAATTAGACGAAGGTGAGAGCTTTGGCGCTGAGTTGCCTGAGCACATCACACCAGAATTCGTGCGAAGCGAAATCGCAAGAGGCCGCGCGATTATCCCGTGTAACATCAATCACGCAGAACTAGAGCCAATGATCATTGGCCGTAACTTCCTCACAAAAATCAACGCGAATATCGGCAACAGCGCCGTGACGTCTTCAATCGAAGAGGAAATTGAAAAAATGGTCTGGGCCATTCGTTGGGGCGCAGACACTGTGATGGATCTATCAACCGGCCGCAATATTCACAACACCCGTGAATGGATCATGCGCAACTCGCCTGTACCAATCGGCACTGTGCCAATTTACCAAGCGCTTGAAAAAGTAAATGGCGACCCAGTGAAACTTGATTGGGAAGTTTACAAAGACACCCTGGTCGAGCAGTGCGAACAGGGCGTTGATTATTTCACCATCCACGCCGGCGTTCGTTTGGGGTATATCCACCTGACAGCTGACCGTGTCACAGGCATTGTCTCTCGCGGTGGTTCGATCATGGCGAAATGGTGCTTGGCTCATCATAAAGAAAGCTTCCTTTATGAGCGCTTTGATGAGATCTGTGATCTCATGCGCAAATATGATGTGAGCTTCTCACTTGGTGATGGCTTGCGCCCAGGTTCAATTGCAGACGCCAATGACAAAGCCCAGTTCTCTGAGCTAGAAACATTAGGCGAGCTGACTAAAGTCGCGTGGGACAAAGGTTGTCAGGTGATGATTGAAGGCCCTGGCCACGTGCCAATGCAGAAAATCAAAATCAATGTGGACAAGCAATTGAAAGAATGCGGCGAAGCCCCGTTCTACACATTGGGCCCATTAACAACAGACATCGCACCAGGCTATGACCACATCACATCAGGCATCGGCGCCGCGATGATTGGTTGGTTCGGCACGTCAATGCTTTGCTATGTGACACCAAAAGAGCATTTAGGTCTGCCAAACAGAGACGATGTGAAAGTCGGCGTGATCACCTACAAGATCTCAGCCCACGCATCTGACTTGGCCAAAGGTCATCCGGCTGCACAAATCAGAGATGATGCCTTGTCTCGTGCACGGTTCGATTTCAGATGGGAAGACCAGTTCAACCTCTCACTCGATCCAGAAACAGCAAGAGGGTATCACGACGAAACCCTGCCGAAAGACGCTCATAAAGTGGCACACTTCTGCTCAATGTGCGGACCAAAATTCTGCTCAATGAAAATCACCCAAGACGTCCGCGACTATGCCGCCAAACTAAACGACAAAAACCAAGGCATGGCCGAAATGAGCGTAAAATTCCAAGAAATGGGCTCAGAAGTTTACCTCGATGCTGAAAAGGTAAAAGAGAGCAACAAAGAGCTCTAAGGGTTTAAAGCAACAAAATACGAAAAGCCCAGTCTTGCGCTGGGCTTTTTGTTTAGATGAAAAAAATATTTATTTAACGCACTGGGAATACCCGCTTAGTAGAAGTAAAGGATTTGCCTTATTTAAAGTGTGCTTTTGCCACAGTACGGTACCCTTTAGCACACCAATAAAGTTAATCTTTCTTTTTTGCTATCGGCTTGTTATCCCTTTTAAGAGGGCGACTAACTGGACAAATCTCTTGAACAAAATCATTGAGTGTATTTACGAGGCTTTCTTCCACCAGTTTGTAATAGACAAATTGACCGCGTTTATCACTTTCAATGAGGCCTGCATTTTCTAAAGTACTTAAATGCTGAGAAACTGAAGGTTTTGACATATCAAAACGACTTGCAATTTCACCTGCTGTCAATTCGGAATTTGACAAATAAGCGAGTATTTTACGCCTTGCCGTAGAAGATAAAGCTTGAAAAACTTTTTGCATTGGTATCCCAGTCAATTTTTTTTGTAACTAAATATAACGTACCGAAAGCATTTTGACAATCGATTACCTAATTAGCTTATTGACTAAATTCTAACAATGTAGTATTTAGTAAATTAGCTAATTAAAACAATTCTTAATATGGTGCTTGAGTGAATACTTAGTTTTCATTATGGAGTTATCTAAATGCGATCAAAACTCACCGTTTGGTACAATACCAAGTGCCCTATTTGTGACAGCGGAATTGAGTGGCAAAACAACCGACTTATCCGCGCGGTGCAGGCAGACGCCATTGAGTTTCGAGATATCAATCTCGAGCCTAACGCTCTTTCGAATTTTAAAGCTGATCTTGAGGATGTGCGCCGTCGGCTTCATGGAGTCAATGCAAACGGGGAGATTTTTATAGGCGCGGATTGTGCGATCGAAATTTGGTTGCGCACACCAGGCGACACATGGCTTGGCAGGTTATTTGGAGCCCCAGTCATGCGTCCATTGATCCGGTTTGGTTATGATCGTTTTGCTGACCTCCTCTATAAATGGAACCTGAACAAGGGTCATTGGTAAAACTGAAGACAAAAAAAATTTAGGAAAATGCTATGCTTCGAAAAGATCTGAAAAAAAACATGTCTCTAACATCTGGCTCAGTTGATCCAGCAGAGATCACAAAGTTCAATAAATTTGCAGATGAATGGTGGAAGCCTGATGGTGCTTTTAAAACTGTACATGCTTTCAACAAAGCACGAGTTGAGCATATTCTAAATCGTATTCCAGTCTTGTTCCAAAACAACCCAAACACACCCAAACCATTATCAGGATTAAAGATCATTGATGTTGGTTGTGGTGCTGGTATTGTAACAGAGCCTTTATCAAATCATGGCGCTGACATACTCGGCATTGACGCGGCAGAGCGTAATATCGAAGTCGCGAAAAGGCACACTCACCAAAGTGGTGCTTCTGCTCGCTATCTCCACGCCCTACCTGAAGACTGTGTAGAGAAATTTGGTACATTTGATGTGGTGCTATCGCTTGAAGTAGTTGAGCATGTTGCTAATATAGAGGAATTTCTACAATCATTGACTGACTTAGTGCGCCCAGGTGGTTTGTTGATTATCGGAACGCTCAATCGCACATTGCGCTCATATCTAAAAGCCATAATCGGGGCGGAATATGTATTGGGTTGGTTGCCACGCGGTACTCATGACTGGAGAAAATTTGTGACCCCAACCGAGCTAGATGATCATCTCGGGCAAAGAGGTTTTAGTATTAAAGAACACTGTGGCGTTGCGTTAAATCCATTAACAATGCGTTGGAATATCAATAATGATCTTAGTACTAATTACTTGCAATTTCACTGTAAGGGTTAAGCTCATGTAACCGTCGACAGTCACTCCTTAAGAAGAGAACTAGTCTCAATAGGTTTTCCAGTGGCAATAAATGCCACTAAACAATCTGGTCATCACGTTTATATTAGACATTAATGCACCGTGCAAATCATACAAAGACCAAACGACCGTATAATATGCTGTTCCATCGCCAGTTACTCTTTTTCATCAGCTCGGCATGTCACGCGAAAGAGCGCCATCTCTAAAGGCCCTTTCGCTCTGTCTTCATCATGCGGTAAAAAATTCTAGGTCGTTAGTGCGTTGATTTGAGTATTACGAAATACAGCGAATTTTCACTTTATCCCACAACCTCAGGGTTCAAACTATAAGTCCCACTATGGCTCTGTTTCGCTAGAATATGTCCTTCCATAGCTTCTAACGCTTCTGCACCAGTAAAGCTCCCCTCCAGTCCAAGGCTGGTTGCATCAAGTGCATAAACTGTGAAGTGATAATGATGCATGATGCTATCGTTCCATGGCGGGCACGGTCCATCATAACCACCATAGTCACCGCCCATATCAGCATCACCTGCAAACCAATCAGTGTAGGAGTTGATGCCAGTGCGACCGTAGGTTTTTTGTTCAGGCGTTTTGCCTTTAGCCGTCACGCCATTCGCATCTTGAGCCTCGGCAATTTCATTTATATCAGCCGGAATATCAACAAGAACCCAATGATAAAAATCAACACGAGGCAGGTCAGAGGGCACAATTTTACCTTCCTGGTTTACATCCTCACCAGAAGAAGGGACATCAGGGTCGTGACAAATAATGGCAAAGGATTTGGTGCCACTTGGCGCATTTCCCCACTTGATAAGCGGGTTAATGTTATCACTTAATGCCACGTGGGTTTCGGCATCCTTTTTACAAAACGCAAATTTATCCGGAATGGAAGCACCATTTTCCCAAGCAGGGATTTCAACAAAAAATGAACTCATTATTTTTCTCCTGATAGTCACGTATCGCATAAAGATTGTTGTTATTACTATAGAAACAATCAAATTTATAGTGAGGATAAATGCAGCAAGGATAGGGCTGCCATTATCATCACATTTCAGCTTCGTCGATTTTTTATGGAGTGTAAACTGAAAAAAGAAATTCTCTAAAGGTGGCTAGGAAATGCATCCACTACTATCGGAACATACGAAGGACATAGGCGACAAAGTCTCCCGCGAATTAGATTTTAAGTTGTTGTTTGCCTTGTTGCTTTATGAGCAAATAAGCATATCAGAAATTAAACTCGAAAGGGGAGTTTAGAAGGAGGACTGTCGCCTTTTCGGCGGCAGGACATGGCGAAGCGCTAGCAAAGCCCGGTGCGTTGTACCGCCCATCGGAGGGCCTGCAGCGAAGCTGCAGTGCGACGGTTGCTGGTGGGCAACCGAAGGAGCATTTAAAAGAGTGAGATAGATCAATGAACCGTGCAAACCATACACGGATCAAACGAGCGTACAATATGCTGCACCATCGCTGGCTGCTCTTTTTCATCAGCTCTGCAAGCAGCACCAATAAGCGCCATCTCTAAAGGCCCTTTGGCTCCGTCCTTGTCTCGCGGCGAGAAATTCCAGGTGGTTGGCGCGATGATTTGGTAGTTTAAAATACGGCCATTTTTCACTTTGATCCAATGCCCAAGTGATCCGCGCGCCGCCTCCATCAAACCAAAGCCCTCAGCCGTGTCGTCCATGCTCGCATGGTTGCAAATGGGCTCGCCCGGATGGAGTTGCCGCGCCCAGCCTTCCATCGCAATCACCACTTCAGCAATCTCCATCAAGCGTGCCACAATCCGCGCTTCAACATTGCCTTGATTGCCTGTTGCAAGCTCTTGAAAAAGCGGATGTTCATCAACCACATGCCGAGCAAGCGCGCCCACTTCAGCAGGCTTGTTGTTCAACCGAGGCGCCTTGCACCAACTGTAGCCATCTGATTGCTCCGCATCAGGAACAGTCGCGCCCTCAAACGGGTGTAAGGCTTCAGATTGGTCTGCCATCCAGCTATGGCTCACATCTTCAGCAATGGCCTCTTGTGAAAGCGCAGCATAATCACCCGCCTCAACTGTTCCTTGCTTGTAAAGCGTGCCGTCTTCTTCGTCATAAACCCCATAGCTCAGGAAGAGATCCGGCCCTTGCCCTTGCTTAATGAGTTCCAGCTGAGATGAAGCCTTTAAAAATAACCCCATGTCACTACTGGCTGGTCGTCCTTGAGAGAAAAGATCCACAAGCTCAGGTTTAGAGATAACCGAAGTCAGCTCTTCTAGTGAACATCCAAAAAGAGTGTTTTCTAAATATTGGCGAAAGCCAGCTAAAATTCCAATGCAGCGAATTTGATCCTGCTGGCCAATGGTGCGTGTTGTGCCCCCTGGTTGGAGAGCAAGGCTGTGTGGCCACTTGCCAGCTAAAATACCAAGCAGATGCATAAACTCAGCCCTTGCCTTTAGCATCTCTTTAGCAGATGTCCCTTGCACAGATTTGAAACGAGGATGAACCTCTTTAAACCAGTCCTCAGTCTGATAAGTGTCTCGGCAAAAATCAGGCATAAAAAACAAATAAAAATGAGTGAGATGATCAGCAATATTCTCAGCTGCCAGCACAAGGTTATGTGAGAGCCGCCCATTATGAGGCATCGTCAAACCTTTTGCCATTTGCAAAGCTTTCGCCGCCGCAACAGATTGCGCTACAGAGCAAATGCCGCAAATTCGAGGTGTATAAACAAGAGCATCCTCAGGCGCTTTTCCAACAAGAATGCGCTCAAACCCACGGTATAAAGGAGAGACAACCCAAGCGTCTTTAACCGTGTCACCATCAAATTCAAGTTGAACTTCAAGGTCGCCCTCTACCCGGTTAAAGGGACCAATTATCTTGCGGCTCATTTCTTTTTGCCCTCTCTAGTGGTGCCTCGATTAGATGCACCAGATCCGGATGGCGGCACTTTAATATGATCCGCCGTCGCATTTTCGCGCAGTCTATCAGGCGTAGCCGCTTTCGACAAAGAGGCAAGGGCCACAAACCAGGCCTTTGGCATATCTGTTGGCAAACCAATCGGAATACCAGCGATTTTCGGTGTCTCCATGAAAGGATGCCCGGGTTCTTCAAATTTTGGTGCCGTGCAATTGATACACGCATACCCGCCCCGCAAGCATGAGCCACTTCCATTCCACAGCCGTGTGTTGCAATCAGCTCTGGCTTGTGTCCCAAGACATCCCATATGTTCCATCATGCAACCAAGATCAGAAGGTTGCTCAGCACTGGCTTTAAATTCGTAAAATTCATTCCGCGGGCAACCATGGTGAACAAGATGGTCCGTATAAGAACGAGGGCGCTCAAGGTCATCCATCTGCGCTTCAGTAAAGCTGCCAAATGCAACTGACATCAATGTCTCAAGCACCCAGTTCGGATGGGTCGGGCACCCAGCAATGTTCACAACAGGCAAGCCAGATTGTGAGCGAAAATCAGAGCCGAGTAATCCGCCCGGTTCTTTGCCATCATAAGAAAGTCCAACGGCTTCAACTTCATTGTCACCAGCCGCTGTAATGCCGCCAAATGCTGCGCAACTTCCAACAGCCACCACATGTTTGGCGTGTGAGGAGAGGTCTTTAATCCAGTCGATCATCGGGCGGCCAGTGCCTGCCATCATATGGAATTTACCTGTGCCATTGGGCCCGCACATAGCAGATCCCTCAAGACAAAGGATATCAAGTCGTTGCTCACCTGATAGGATGCGATGAAGAATATCCGTAAATTCAGCGCCTGTTTCCAAGCTTAAAGAAGGGTGCCACAAAACCTCAATACCAGCAGCTTCAAAGCCGGTGATTAAGTCAGGCCCTTCAGCACAAAGAAGTGACAGTGAACATCCGCCACAGCCACCAGACTGTAACCACAAAAGAGTCTGCTTTTCCGCTTTGGGTGAGAGTTTTTCTATCTCAGTTTTGCTAACTGGTTTATTCATTTACGCACTCTGTTTGGGTAGGGATAAAATAAACTCTGCACCACTACCAGTGTGGTTGCAAGCTGTGAGTTTGCCACCAAGTTCTTCAGCCAAGCCATAACTAATATAAAGCCCAAGACCAGTCCCCTGACCAAGAGGTTTCGTTGTGAAAAACGGTTCGAAAATTTGATCGATGGCTGTGTCCTGAATGCCTGGTCCATTATCAATCACATGAATGGATATGTCGCTCTCGGTTTCTTCCGAATGAATGGTGATTTGCGCGTCCTCCTGGCCATCAACCACATCCAAAGCATTTTGCAATAAATTGACCATAATCTGATGCACAGGCCCGCGGCGCGAGATGATCTCTAATCGCTCAGGCATGTCATAAATAAATTGATGCTTACTTGTGACAGATTTAGAGACCCAGTGTCCGGCCGTTCGAATAACACGAACGATGTTAAAAGGCTCTTGTGTTTCTTTTTGCACAGAAGAAAAACGGCGCAATTCCTGCACAATCTCACTCACCCGTTCAGCACCTTCAAGGGTGCCATCCACAAGTGGATTAATATCCGTGACGATGCGATCAATTTTTAAATCTTGCCGCATTTGCACAAGTTGAACAGTGTCCGTTCCGCTGTCTATGGCCTTGAGATATTTTGTAATCCGCTCACCATAGCGGCGCAGGGCATGCATGTTACCGAAAACAAAACTAATCGGATTATTCAGCTCATGAGCAACGCCCGCTACCAAGCGGCCAAGGGCGGTCATTTTTTCAGCAAACACCAATTGCTGCTGTGTATTGCGTAATTTTTGATGCGCTTGATCAAGGTCTTTGTAAGCTCGGCGTAGTTCCCCTAAATGACGGCCAATCAGCACAATGCCAACAAATCGCCCTTCATGATCATAACGGGCTGAACAATTCATAGAAAAGAGACTTTCATTCCCTTCCCCATCAAGAAGGACAAGCTCTTTATCTTCTATTCTTTCTTGGTCACGAAGATGTTGGGTAAGGTTCGAAACACAGTGAGCTGAACAAGGCGCAAAAATATCTTGAAGGTTCTTGCCGCGTAACTCTTGGTCATTACTATCAGATAGTTTTTGATAAGCATCATTCGCTTGTTGAATTTTGCCTCTTGTGTCACAAACAATCAGCACATCAGTCATAGATGATAGTACACTACCGATAAAAGCTTGTGCATCTTCAAGTTCAGCGTTTTTTTGCTCTAATTCTAATTGATAGCGAACATGGTCAGCATAGACCTCATCCATTTTTTGGATAACATCAATCCATGCCTCTTCATTATTTCCAGATAAAGCAATATGGTCCCCAACCCCTGCAATATTGATTAAGCCGTCATTTTTAGCATGATCATCTTGTTCGGCTGAGCTCATATACTTAATTATCCATCCTGTTTCGCTTTCCTTTCAGAATGCGTAAAACTTTCGATCTTATCAAGACTATATCTTTCTAATTTTGACCGAAGGCCAACTCGAGAGAGACCAAGTTCACGAGCAGCCTGACTTTTATTCCACTTATGACGAATAAGAGTCTCTTTAATAATACGAGCCTCAAGGGCCTCAATACGGTCTTTTAGAGTGCCATCAAGGCTAGCAAAGGCCTCTAGAACCCCATCATCATCAGGCGGTGCAGCTCTTAAAATGCGTGGGCTTAATAAATCAGCTGTTAAATCTTGTTTTTCTGGCGCCATAACCACCATATGCTGAATTTCGTTCATAAGCTCGCGAACATTTCCCGGCCAATGATATTTGGTGAGGCAATCACTGGTTTCAGCAGTGAATTCACCAACATTTTTTTGCAAACTGGCCCGAGCTCGCTCGAATAAAATCTTTGCAATAGGCAAAACATCTTCATTCCGGTCCCGAAGCGGTGGTAAAAGAATAGTCACGCCAGCTAAGCGATAATATAAATCTTGCCGAAAATTACCCAAACGAACTTCATTTTCCAAATCTTTGTTGGTGGCAGCAATAACGCGGATATCAACTTTACGCGTTTTGCTAGAGCCAACCGGGCGAATTTCTCCCTCTTGTAAAACTCGCAAAAGCTTCACCTGAAAGGCAGGGGAAACTTCACCAATTTCATCGAGGAAAATAGTACCGCCATTCGCCCGCTCAAAAAGCCCCACATGGTCTTCAACGGCTCCGGTAAAAGCGCCGCGCTTATGACCAAACATCTCACTCTCTAAAAGTTCGTCAGGAAGAGCCCCGCAATTTTCAACAACAAAAGGCTTATTCCACCGCAGGCTATTATAATGCAGTGACCGCGCCGCCAATTCTTTGCCTGTACCAGATTCGCCAGTAATAAGAACAAAAACATCGTAAGGAGCCAATTGAGCTAACTTGGAACAAATTTCATTCATCGGACTACTATCAGAGCGGATGATCCCGTCATCATAAGAGTAGCTTTCCTTAAGCTCCTTGCGCCTTGTGTGCATCACACTTTCAGCTCTGTCAGATGACATCTTCAACTCAATAGCAAGTAGTTCATTATTACGCTGTAAGTCATAAAGTCCGGCTGCGTTTTTCAGAGTAAGCAGTAATGATTCCGGTTGCCACGGCTTAGTAACATATTGATAAATCCCAGCTTCATTGACACCGCGAATAATGTCCTCAGCTTCTGTATAACCAGAAATGATGATGCGCACTAAGTCAGGCCATTTCGTGCGAGCAATTTTCAAAAACTCAACACCGGTCATATCCGGCATGCACTGGTCACATAGTATAATTTGCACATATTCCGTCTCAAGAATTTTCTCAGCTTCAGCAATCGACGTTGCTGTCTTAACATCAAAATCCTCTTCAAGGATGCGCTCCAATGCTTCTACACTGCGCGCTTCATCATCTATGACAAGTATGGAAGGTTGGTCTACATCCATATTTCTTCTCCTAAAGCAGCGTCTATTCTAAAAGCTCTATTCAGCAACGGCACTCATTTCTACATCAGTTGTTTTTTCTGCATTGTTTTTGAAGTTATGCCCAGTGGTCGCAAGTGCCAATGTAGCCTCAAGCCAATTAATCCAATCGCCATAACCTTCACCAGTTGTAGATGATATCTGCAAAACCTTAATGCCCGGGTTAACACGCCGTGCATTCTCAATTGTTTTTTCGACATCAAATTCAATATGCGGTAAGAGGTCGACTTTATTCAAAAGCATTAAATCGGCAGCGTGGAACATGTCCGGATACTTCAAGGGTTTATCTTCACCCTCGGTTACTGAGAGGATCACAATTTTATGCGCTTCTCCAAGGTCAAAACTGGCCGGACATACTAGGTTACCAACATTCTCAATAAAAACAAAACTTCCCTCTTGAGGGTTGAGGCTACCAAGAGCATGGCCAACCATGTGCCCGTCAAGGTGACACCCTTTGCCGGTATTCACTTGAATGGCTTTAGCGCCTGTTTCACGAATGCGGTCGGCATCATTGGCTGTTTGCTGATCTCCTTCAATAACGGAGCAAACATGCTTGTCTTGCAGCTCAGTGATCGTTCGGCAAAGCGTTGTTGTTTTACCAGAGCCTGGGCTGGAGACTAAGTTCAAAGCCAGGATACCGCGCTCATTAAAGAAGGTGCGGTTCGTCGAGGCATATTCATCATTTTTAGAAAGAATATTTTTCTCGATTTGCACCATGCGTGCTTGGCTTAAGCCTGGGGCATGAGCATGGGCTGGTCCTTGTCCATAATCGTGCGTATGTTCGTCACTATGGCCATGGTGGTGAGTGTGATCATGAGAATGGTCATGATGATCATGTGAGTGATCGTGTGAGTGATCATGAGGCTGATCAAGCATATGATCTTTACTCTGCCCGTCAATTTTAAGATTGCCACTGCTGCAGCCACATACTGTACACATTAGTCGACCTCCAATTCTTTAATCGATAATTCTTCACCAGCCGTCACCTGAATTTGAGCAGAACCACAAACAGGGCAGTCATCATACCTTTGTTTTATGGTCACAGTCTCAGCGCATTGCATGCACCAGGCCGTTGCCGGCATATCTATAATTATAAGTTCAGAGCCTTCTGCCAAAGACCCTTTCATAACAACATCAAAACTAAATCTAAGCGCATCAACTTCAACACCTGAAAGAGGTCCTATTTCGAGAGCGACCTTTTTCACTTTCGTGAAATTCTTCTTTGCACTTTCACTTTCAAGAATTTGCAAAATTCCCTCACATAATGACATTTCATGCATAACAAATCTCCGGTTTATGCATAGGACACCTCTGGTTTATGCAAAAGTCACCTCCAACGAAGTTTTCGTACAGGGATCAATCGCAGGAATAAGTAAATCTGCCATTTTCTTAATATGCACTTCATCTGTGCCCTTAATATTTGAAAGTGCACTAGACAGCACACCTTCAGGGTGAAAATTCCACTCAGTAGGCGCAAGGATCTTATAATCTTTGATTAATTTTCCTTCTAAGAATGCTCCATGAATAAGTATACCCCGCGAAGCCTGAACCATGCCAACACCAATATCAGTTGTTGTAGAAATAGAGGTGTCTCGTCTTATTTGAGTTGGAAGTGAAGGTGAAACAAGCTGACCAATCATGTGTTTTATACGAGCAAAAATCAACGCAAGCTCAACCAATCGAGAAACATGACGAGTGAGAAGGCCGGTGCCGCAATGGGCGAGAAGTAGCTTCAATAAGGGGTGTTGATGACATCTAGAAAGAGCTGATGTTTCATGAGGTAACCCGTCCCAATTTGGAGAGGCGATGAATTCATCACTTTGTAAGTGGTTGTTAGGAAAGAGAAGAGACGTACATTGTTGTGCCGTTAGTTTTGGCAAAAACGGGATAACTGTTTGCCCTTCTTGCGCCCAGCCTTTTTCTAAAATGACAGCGCAACTACGTGCTGATAAGCATTTTTCCTGCCTCATCCAATGAAATATCACATCACGAGCTTTAGCCTTCAACCATAAATCAGGCAAGCAACCAAAAATGTGTGTCTCTAGAAAACTTTCTAAATCTCCCAAGCTCTTAAAAAGCAAATCTCTTTCAGGAATAGCGACTGTCTCAAGCGAAAACGGCTTTTCTGAACGAAAAAGAGCCGCCTCAAAACGAGCAGAAAACAGCATAAACTCTGACATTTGTTGCGAGGTGTCATGAGTGCTTTCAACTTCTCCAAGAAGAAAGGGCCAGTCGAGGAAGATGCGTAATAAATGTTCACGAATGAGTTCCACATCAGAGAGAACTGTACGTGATAGATAGGTTGTTTCATCTGATCGCGTATTTGTGGCAGCTTGTAAGGCATCAATGGCAGCACTACCCTGTGCTTTTCCGCAAACATGATATAAGAGGGGAATGATAGTTAGAGCTTCATCAATCGTTTTACCCACAAGCAGTTTTGCAGCATGCACAGGACGGTTGTTGAGGATAGTCACTTCTTTCTTGCCGGAAGACAAAACCGTCAAAGTGATATCAATTTGTCCTTCTGGGTTCATGATTGTTGCTCATTCTCAATAGGTGACAAACTTTTTGCTGCAGTCTCGTTTTTATTCCCACCTCTTAAAAAATCTCTACGGCTTAGTTCGACGGGTTCGCGAGGTGTTTTTGGCTCGGTCGCAGATGAAGTGTCAGCATCTAAACTTTCATCACCATCGAGACTTTCTTGGGCTTCTTCTGTCTCTATCAGCTCTTCAGGGTATTCACCCCGCCAGATCATGTTCATTTCTTTTTCTTGTTCGCTGATAGTGTCACCTTCATCAGCGTCCATCAACGTTTTCAAAGAAAGAGCCGCAGTTTGCATGGCTGAATTATGATCCCCAAATTGAAACATAGGTGAAAACAATGAGCACATACGATAGGCTCCAAGCTCATCATCTTTCCCAGATATGAATTCAAACCGTCCAGCTGGAAAAATATGGTTGAACTTCAAGCCTGTTCGTTTCTCATTCCACCCTTCAGTCTCCTCAGTAGGGAGAAGCATAAAATTCATGCACCAAGGAGTGACCAAAACACCAAGCCATTCGGTTTCAAAATTACCATATGCAATCGCTTCAACTTTTAGTTGGTCATTACATATAGGAACATCGGACATTGACGTCTCAAGAATACGCTGAAAAACACGCTCCAACAGAGCACTATTTTCATCTTTGGTTAAAACAATATGATGACCCTCAATTTCAGCTTCATCAACATCTGACGAGGGAAGTAATTCAGAAGTTTGATCAGTTTTGGGATCTTTGCTGTCTTCAAGGTTCATCATATCATCTTTCATTGTGAGGTTTTAACTCAATCCTTCACAACCATAAATTCATCTTTTTTGCCGTCGCAATTAGGGCAAGTCCAATGGTCGGGCAATTTGGCAAAAGGGGTGCCTGCTGGAATTTGCCAATAATCATCCCCCTCTCTAGGGTCATATATGTGCCAGCAAATTTTACATTCTAATCTTGTTGAGGCATCAATCTTGTCATTATTGCCACCATAAGATCCAGCATAGAATTCATCTGGCTCACTCATGATCAATATACACCTCGATAATTTCTCCAAGGCGATAAGCACTGTCGTCAATATCTTCTTGCGCGGCGCAAGTCACATTGGGGATCTCAGTAACCTCAATCGTATTGAGGATAATCACATCCTGGCTATTAAAGAACTGGACCCACCAGACGTTTTTTGTCGCCGTTGAAGAAACACGGCAATTGCCATAGCCACGAGAAAGTATGGTTGTATTGCCAAACCCGAGTTGCTTGCCCATAAAAGTAATATCTTCATCAGTTTGTGGAAGTAACGTAAGGTTAATCACATGCGCAAGGTCGCCAGGCTGATATTCTTTCAGAGCATCTTCCAACTCGACAACAAGAGGTGCCGCATTCAGAACACCTTCAGGAAGAACGTCAGGAACCGGTTGTGGTACAGGCGCCGCTTTATCGAAAGTGAAATCTAATACAGATGTTGGGAAGTCCGCAACTTCAACAATATCCTTGATAACAGTACCTTCTTCATTGCCAGTTCTCACGCGCCAAACACCAGCTAGTACAGATTCTTGAGCTTGAATGCTGCCCCCATCACCAAGGGCAGAAACTTCCCCCTCACCAAGCACCTGGTTCACAAGAGCCTGGTTTTCATCATCAAGACCAGCCAGATCAATGATAATAGGTTTCTCTCCGACCTTATAAGCATCTAAAGCAGCTTTAATTTCACACATAATCCTCTTAGCTTCATTGAGCCCAACGAGGTTTTCTGGTTCAGGAATATCAGGCATGGCATATGTCGTCATTTCAGACGGCATTTCCATATATTCAAGCTCTCCGCCATCTTCTTCCATTGGTTGGCTACCAGGGCCTATGCCGCCTATAGAGGGTGTGCTTGGGGGGAAAGAACTACTCATCATAAATCTCCATTAATAAAAAACGTTTATCTGTTCGTTGTTCAGTTAAAAACCTCAGTGCTTAAAACATAAAAAGTGAAACCGAGAACTCCCTACAGGAGCTCTTTCCAAATGAATTAATGCACCGCCTCGGTGGTATCGTCCGGGCCGCACCCATGTGGTAATTTAAATGAAGGTGGCTCAGTAGGTTCTTTCTCTAAAATTTCTTCAACCATGCTCACATAATCTGTCCAGTCTTGCATGCGTGTAATGGTGCCGAGATAACGATCACCCTTCAAAAAAACAAGCGCAGGAAAGGCATTAAAACGATACTTTACTTGCAAAGGGCGTTCCGCTTCACGAGCCACAACGGCAGGTTTGAATTTCTCTCTAAAATGTTTTTCAAGCATGGGGACAACAACAGCCACATCTGGTGTTTCATCAAGGCGATCACCATCTCCACCAAAAAATAGCATTGAATAATCTTGCGCTGCGGTCCATTCATCATGGTTATCTTCTGTGACAACAGGATAGTTATGCTCATCAATAAGCATTTTAACTAGAGGTATAAACATGGTCTTCTCCACTCTCTTATTTATCTTTGGTTGGTGCCGAGGGTTTTAGATGATCAGGCAGTTGGGGTTCTCTGTTCACAAGATCTGCAAATAAATGGTCGATATCGCCGTCCCCATAAAGGGTTTGGCTAACAGCCTTAAGAGCATTGGTAATATCGTTTGCCTTTTCTTCAGACAGCACTTCGCGAGCACTATCTAAAAAGGTTAAAACCCATGTGCCAACAGGATGTTCCCCAACCAGTTTCATATCAATACTGACAGGAGCAGCAGTTGGGTCATCACCACGCTCACAAAGGGCATATCCGGGACTAAGACTAATAACTTTCATCGGTATACCCATGCACATTAGCCAGCATCCTTACTTGAAAGTTTGGCTTGGGGCATCTGGTGAGGATCAAATTCTGCTATGCCATCATCTGTAAAAGTTGGTCCATTCCACGCATCAGAAATGATCAAGCGGTCATCACCAACTCTGCAGGCATCACCTTCACTTGGGCGTTCTTTTTCATACGCTTCCAGGGTAACAATTTCACAGCCAACCATTCCATCGTCGGGCAATGATACATCGCGTTTTTGAACATCAACACCAAGTGTCTTCAGGTAAGAAATAGCGTGCTCAATCGCAGGCTCAATTTGCTCTTTGACTTTAGGCCGCAAGCTCCCGCCATAATCTTCAAGTTCAACCGGCTGCACACCGATGAGGAGCATAGACTTTGGATAATCACCAAGCATTTCAGATGTTGCTAGCACTTCTTGAAACCCGGTTTGATGTAGGCTCATTTTTTTAGCGCCAAGAAATTTGGGAACTTCATCATCCTTGACTAATTTCATGGTGCCAGGCTCAAGCCCATAATCAACAGCATCAAAGACTACAAGATAGTCAGTTTCGCGGATATGTTGCACAAGGTACAAACCTTGTGTCCCACCATCCATGATTTTTACATGCTCTGGAGCTTGATAGTGACGGTACATGTGCTCAACAGTGCGCACACCAAAGCCTTCATCGGCCCATAAGACGTTACCAATTCCTAGAATTAGCACTCTTGGCATCGTGGTCATATTTCCTCCCCTGGAATTACACCATTAGCTATTTGTTATTCTTAAGTTTTTAAACTTTTTTAAGTTTTCCCATATTATAGCAATTGCCAGGCCAGTTACCTAAGTCATTGATATCATTGACCAATACGACTGACTTCAGTATGTATGTATGATTTAATGGAAACTGAGTGACCAGTAAGGCTTTGTTGGTGGTAACTAACTTTGCAATCGGAGGGTTTTCTGGAAAGTATGTGTGGTGAGATTAGGTAAGCTAAATGCAAAAATGATAAGTTTCTTACCAACTCCCACTATAAAAGAGACAATAAGTCCAGTTCTTAGCGACAAAGTGCCTGATGAAGCTATGTGAACCCATTCAAACAAACGATCCGATATAACCAAAGAAGGAGTGACGGCACTTCGGTGTCAGGACATGGCGAAGCGCTTCGCGCAGCCCAGTGCATTGCACCGCCTTTCGGAGGCCCATGAGCTTCAGCTCATGGAACAGCCGTGAGAAATAAAAAAGCGCGGATGCATGGTGGGCATCTGAAGCGCCAACAGCGACGGTTGCTAGTGGGCAACTGAAGGAGCATAAAAAAAGAGACGCTTCAAAGAAGCGTCTCAGTTGATTTAGGAAGTTTATAAAAACGACTGCAAATTTAAGGGTTAGTCGTTAGAAGGGCGATTATCTTTAAATAAACGCCATCCTGAAATCATCGAACTGATGATTGATTGGCGTGACATAATATCTTCGCGAACCGCCACATAAATGTGAATAATCGCAAAAACAATAATCAGCCACATAACCAGATGGTGGTACGTATGCACATCCTGGCTTTGCCCCATAAGCGGGATAAGCCATGATGAGAAAAACTGGTACTGCCAACTGCTCATACCGGCACCTTCGCCATAAAGGGCAAGACCACTTATGATCATGAAGATCGAACCCCATATAAACATTATGTGCATGGAAATAATCGCAAGAGGATTATGACCGGTATATTTTTTAGGCTCGTCGACAAGGAAGCTATACCACTTGATCTCGTGCCAGACTTCTACCCAAAAATCTTTTGAGAAGATGCGCGGCAGGTAGATCTCTCTGGAATGTGAGTTACCAACGATTGCCCAATAGGCCCTAAAAACAAAGCCTATTACAAAGATATATCCGGCTGCAAAATGCACAAAACGCATATATCCCATTACATAGTGATCACTAGCTTCCCCCGAAACGGAGGAAAGCGGTGATCCGATAAAGTACCCTGTTACGCATAAGGCAAGGATCGCAAATGCATTGATCCAGTGCCAGAGGCGAACAGGTGCTTCATAAACATAAACAGCAGTTTGTTGACTTACTGTTTGATCAGCCATTTGTTCAGCCATAACATCCTCCTTATCTCACCTTAACTTTGGCAAGCTCTTCGCCATCTGGCCCCATAACGTGAGTGGAGCAAGCCAAGCATGGATCAAATGAGTGAATGGTTCTCAAAATTTCCACAGGCTCATGAGGACGCTCAACTTTTGTGTTCATCAAAGAGGCTTCAAAGGCACCGATATTGCCTTCATTGTCTCGAGGACTACCGTTCCAAGTCGTTGGAACCACACATTGGTAGTTCTCGATTTTCTGATCTTTGATCCGGATCCAGTGAGCTAAGGCACCACGCGGCGCTTCAGTAAAGCCAACACCTTTAACTTCTTTTGGCCAAGTTGATGGATCCCAGCTGTCAGTATTAGCTGTGGTCTCGTCACCAGCTTTAATATTGGCAATCATCTTGTCTAAGAAGTAGCGTTGCTTGTAAGCACACCATTGAGCTTCAAGAGCACGCGCAGCTGTCCGGCCAATTGTAGTAAATAGCGCAGAAACAGGCGCGTTACCAAGAGCACCAAGTGTATCAGTGATTTGGTCAGTAAACTCAGTATGCTTAGAAGCATAACCAACAAGATAACGAGACAGAGGTCCAACTTCCATAGCATTACCACGCCAGCGAGGTGATTTAATCCATGAATATTTGGCAGCTTCATCAAGTTGCTTGATGTCAGTTCTTGTACCAACGGTTTTAGGGCCAAGTTCATAATTTGGATCTGTAACACCATCCCAAGGATGCAAGCCTTTGCTTTCATCATCATATTTATACCATGAGTGAGGTACAAATTCTTGAACTTGCTCAGGATCACGCAGATCAACCTCATGAACTTCATTCAAGTTACCCTTAATGATAGCACCACGTGGCATCATCAAGTTTTTAGCTGAAAAGTCATTTGGCTTGTCTGGAATGTCACCGTAAGCAAGCGCGTCGGTGCCAGAAATACCGCCACCATAATGCCAGCCAGCATCATAATAGATCTTACCAATTGCGATAATATCGGGGATGTAAACATTATCAACAAATTCAATTGTTTGGTTGATGATAGAACGCACATGGTTGAGGCTTTCCATATTGATGGCACCAACAGAACCTTCACCATCAATGTTAATCGGGCAAGGTACACCACCAACAAGCCAGTTCGGATGCGGATCCTTACCACCAAAGATGGTTCTTGTTTTCATGATTTCTTTTTGGAAATCAAGAGCTTCTAGATAGTGCGTCACCGCCATCAAATCAGCTTCTGGTGGAAGGATATAAGCAGGGTTATCCCAATAACCATTTTTAAATGGACCAAGCTGTCCGCTTTCAACGAACTTCTTCAAGCGATTTTGAATATCACGGAAATAACCAGGTGATGATTTAGGATGCCGAGGTGAAGATGCTTTTTGTAAAGCAGATGTATCACGTGGATCAGCTTTCAGAGCGTTAATTGGGTTCACCCAATCAAGCGCGTGCAAATGGTAGAAGTGCACAAGGTGATCGTGGATCTCAAGTGAAAGCTGCATGATATTACGAATAGAGTTCGCATTATCAGGAATTTCAATATTAAGGGCATCTTCCACAGCGCGACAAGAAGTAAGGGCATGCGTACCAGTACACACACCGCAAATACGTTGCACAAAAGCCCAGGCATCACGCGGGTCACGGTTTTTAAGAATAACCTCAAGACCGCGCCACATGGTGCCAGTTGAAACAGCGTTCGTGATAATATTGTCAGAGTTCACATTCACTTCGCAGCGCATGTGCCCCTCAATCCGAGTAACCGGGTCAACAACGACACGCTCACCAGATGTATCTAGCGTAAAGCCATTTGGAGTTTGAATAGCCATTAGTCGTTATCTCCTTTAGTACGCGCCTGTTTCACGGCGCTAACGGCCGCATGAGCGGCAGCGGCGGCACCAACAACCGTGGCAGCACCAACGCCAATCTCATCAGCGTTTGCTTCGATGCCAAATTGGTGAATATCAGTGAGACGATCATAGAAACCACCCTTATCCCAGAACCCATCTTCCGAACAGCCAATGCAACCATGACCAGCTTGAATTGGGAATGAGAGACCACCGTTCCAGCGAACAGTTGAACACGCATTGTAAGTCGTCGGCCCTTTACAGCCCATTTTATAAAGGCAGTAGCCTTTTTTCGCGCCTTCATCGTCCCATTTCTCAACGAATTGACCTGCGTCAAAGTGAGGACGGCGATAGCATTTGTCGTGAATACGCTGTGAATAGAACATTTTCGGACGGCCTTGACGGTCAAGTTCTGGAAAACGCTCAAAGGTTAGGATATAAGTCACAACAGCGGTCATAACTTCCGCAATCGGAGGACAACCAGGCACCTTGATAATTGGCTTGTTGCCAATACCAGGCACTTTATGAACAGGCGTCGCACGTGTTGGATTTGGACGTGCCGCTTGCACACAGCCCCATGAAGCACAAGAGCCCCAGGAGATGATCGCTTTAGCATGCTGAGATGCGTAAGTAAGCTGATCAGTAAATGGCTTACCACCAATGATACAATACATACCATCTTCGTTAAGCGGCGGGTTACCTTCAACAGCAAGCAAATACTTGCCTTTATATTTCGTAACAATCTCTTCGATAATCGCTTCAGCTTCATGTCCAGCTGCCGCCATGATGGTGTCATCATAGTCAAGTGAGAGCATAGAAAGCACCACGTCTTTAGCAAGCGGGTGAGCTGAGCGAATAAAACTTTCAGAACAACATGTGCATTCAAGTCCATGCAACCAAAGCACCGGAATACGTTCCTTGGTTTCCATAGCATGAGCAATTTTTGGTGCGAATGATGGACCAAGCCCGAGCGCGGCAGCAGTAAGGCTGCAATATTTCAAAAAGCTCCGGCGGGTAATCCCTTGACGTCGCATAACGTCATAAAAGGTTTCCATGTGCGGTGACCCTCCTTCAAAATTAAGTTCCCTGAAACGACCAATGAAAACACGAAAAATTTCACGAAAAGAGATCCATAATAATTTGTAAGTGCGTTACGTTTGAACCGTTCCCCTAGCATCAGCGGTTATTTTTATTGATTTGAGACCGCGACTTAACACCATAAGTAGCAATCCTTATGCCAATAAAAATAAAATAGTAAAAACAACGCATTAGCTGTGTTAAGTGCTGTTTTTTATTGCAATCCATGTAAGGCGGGATTATCTTATACAAGCTGAGTGGTAAGTTACTTGCCACTTGGAGTTAACGCTCCAGCTTCATTACTAATAATGAAAATAAATCATAAGCGCGGTTGCTAGTGGGCAATCTAAAGCGCAACTATAATGAGTGGTCTAAGACATCATGAGCAATACCCAACCCAAAATCCCATTTCATCTTGAGATGGAATTCACATATGGTGAACCACGTGAAATTTGGACTGGTGTGAGGCGTGTTGTTGCAAACAATCAAGGCCCACTAACGCACAATGGCACCAACACTTACATAGTTGGCAAAAATGAAGTCGCGTTGATTGACCCTGGCCCAGAAGATAGCACCCATGTCTCTGCACTTCTTGAAGCCATCAAAGGAGAAAAGCTCACACACATTCTCCTAACGCATACTCATAAAGATCATTCCGGGGCATTAAAGGAATTAAAAGAACGAACAGGCGCAGCAGTCTTTGCCCATGCCCCAGTCCTTGATAACCGCGGCGCAAGACGCAAAGCAGATACTCCCCTTGATAATGGCTTTGTAGATTTAGGTTTTCGCCCCGACACTGTAGTGAAAGATGGAGACGTGATTGAAGGAGAAAGCTGGGCGCTAAAAGCAATACATACACCAGGGCATGCTCCAGACCATCTTTGTTTTGAAGATCAAAGAGAGCCTATTCTCTTTAGTGGTGATCATATCATGGCGTGGAATACCAGTGTGGTAATACCTCCAGAGGGAAAAATGTCTGATTATTTAGCCTCGTTGAAAAAGCTTTTAAAGAAAGACTATGAACGATTTTTACCCGGTCATGGCGGGCAAGCTCGCTCACCAGAGCGTTTGGTGAAAGCTTTCTTAATGCACAGGAAATGGCGAGAGACAGCTATCCACGATCATATTAAAGATGGGAAAAACACAATAGATCAGTTGGTGCCTCTTCTATATCCAAACGCAAAACCAGAAGTCTTGCCAGCCGCCGCCCTATCCGTTTTAGCGCATGCAGAGCACCTCTGTGAACAAGGCTTGGTGAGTTCAAACACAACCCCAGCCTTGAACTCCTCCTTCGAGGCAATCTCTTAGAGCAAGGTGGGCACAAGCGGTTGCCGCAACGGTTGCTTGTAGGCAATCTGAAGGAGCACTAAAAGAGTGGGCATTTGAAGCATTATAAAGAAGTATAGTTATAAGAAAAACAAAATCTCTCTTTACGAAGAAGGAGTTCAGCCCTCTTCGGGCTGAGGGACATGGCGAAGCCCGGCGCCTAGCGCCGCCCCTCGGAGGCCCATGAGCTTCAGCTCATGGAATAGCCGTGAGAGAAACAAGCGGTTGCTAGTGGGCAACTGAAGCACCACTAAAGAGCATTCCTATTCTCGTGTGTTCTTACGTGTCGGTAAAAATAATGGCTCACCCTCTTCAACACGTTTGGCTTTATCACTTTGGTTAATATAGTCATCAAGGAAATCTTGAATTCGCTTTTGATTGCGCCCTAAATCATAAGATCCATAGCGCGCAGCAGACCGCATATCCAAAATACTCTGCCCACGCTTAGAGCGGATGCGGATCACAATATCATCTGGTGCCGCCAAAATAACAGAACGATCAACAGCTTCGATGGTCGCTTCCGACGAATTTTTGCCAGCCGGTTTTAAAGAAATCACTTCCCATTTGCGCTTTAAAACTAATTGCCGCGCCAAATCAAAGGCGTCCTGGCCAGGAGATAAAATTCTAAGGCTGACAACATCTTGATCAAAGGGTTCTCGTTCAATAAAGTTTACGGGGTTGCTGCCAAACTCACGAAATTTAGTAAGCGCATTAAATTCAGGCGGTGAAACAAGACTGGTCGAAACATCATAAATTTGTGGCGTCACAAAATAAACCGGCAACAGGGAAAGAGGCCAAATAAGCACCAGAAGGCTAATTACAACACCGGCAACAGATTTTCCAAATCCCGATAATAATTTATTCCAAATCTGAAAAACAGCCATTACAGAGAGAATAAAAGCAAAGAAACCGCCAATAAACCCAATTTGCAATAAGTTTAACGATACAGCAGTTGATTGACCGGCATAGCGATGTAAAAGCACAGTGAAAACAATGATATGCGCACTAAAAACGCTAAGCTTAAAGCCCCATTCAGCCAAGCGGGATTTTCGAAATGTCTGCCTATGTTTCATAACTCTCAACCAATTGAAGGGACGTATTATCTATAAAGTTTATGGAATAGCCCCTTGGTTGGAGCTAGCCCCAGATTAAGGGTAAAGTTGTGACTTTTCAAAAGGCAAATCAACACTTTCCCGCTTAAATTGCAAGCGATCATGCAATCGAAACGGACGATCGTGCCAAAATTCAATCTCTAGTGGGGCTAAACGAAAGCCAGACCAATAATCAGGCCGTGGTATCGTGCCAATCGCATGTTTCGCAGTATATTTAGCAACGGCTTTTTCCAGGGCAAAACGCCCCTCTAACGGGCGAGATTGTTGTGAGGCCCAGGCGCCAATTTGGCTCCCCTTAGCACGGGCTTGATAATACTCATCAGCCTCATCAGATGAAACAGGAGATAGAGTCCCTCTTACCCGTATTTGCCGCCGTAAGCTTTTCCAGTGAAAACAAAGCGCCGCCTTGGGTGAAGAAGCAATCTCATTTCCTTTTGCACTCTCAAGGTTTGTGTAAAATACAAAGCCGTCTTTGTCATACCCTTTAAGTAGCACCATCCGAACATTGGGCAAGCCCGTTTCATCGACAGTCGCAAGTGCCATAGCGTTTGGGTCGTTCAGCTCTTTGTCTTCAGCATCTTGCAGCCATTTCGCAAACAAATCATAAGGCTCATTCTCTTTCAAAAAATCAGCTTCTTTCTCTGCTTGAGCCGCGGCATCATATGTTTCTTTTGTCATAGGACTTTAACCATCTATCAATACGTATGAAATCAACTATTCTGGTTGCTGCTAGCAACTAATGGGAATTAAACGCCCTGGTTACAAACAGGCAACTGAAGACACTCTTAAAACACCCCGGTTGCAAGTGGGCAACTGAAGGGGCACTAAAAAGAGAGGTTAGCCTTCTAGCCCCCCAACTAGTTAGTCTTCGAGACTAGCTTGGTGTTCAACAGAGACATCAAATGCAGAGGCAAGGAGTGCTTTTGTATAATCTTCCTTAGGCTCTTCAAAAATCTGCTGCCCGGAACCTTCTTCAACAATTTGTCCATTTTTCATAACCAATACATGGTTCGAGAGGGCGCGCACAACTTTTAAATCATGGCTAATGAACAAAAATGCAAGTTTGCGCTTTGCTTGCAACTCACGGAGCAAATCAACAATCTGAGCTTGAACAGACATATCAAGCGCACTGGTGGGCTCATCCAGCATCACAAATTTAGGCTCTAATACCATGGCGCGTGCAATGGCAATGCGCTGGCGTTGCCCACCAGAAAATTCATGCGGGTAACGATCAAGCATATCTTCAGACAAGCCCACTTCTACCATCGCGCTGGCAACTCTGGCCCGTCGTTCATCAACGTTAAGTTCAGGGCTTTGAATTTCTAACCCTTCACCAATAATATCAACAATTGAAAGCCGCGGGCTTAAAGAGCCATAAGGATCTTGAAAGACGATTTGCAAATCACGCCGGTAAGGACGTAATTCTTTTGATGAAAGTCCTGAAAGAGTTTGCCCCATATAGACAACCGGCCCGTCAGATGAAATCAGCCGCATGAGCGCTAACCCAAGTGTGGTTTTGCCAGACCCACTTTCACCAACCACACCCACGGTTTGCCCCTCACGTACTTGCAAGGAAACGCCGTTCACAGCTTTTACATGATCTATTGTTTTGCGCAAAACACCAGCTTTAATCGGGAACCAGACTTTAAGATCCGTGGTCTCCATGATCACAGGTGCTGACAAATCCTCTACTGGCGGCTCACCAGAAGGTTCAGCTGAGAGCAAATGCTTCGTGTATTCATGGCTCGCATTTTGGAAAATATCTTCACAATTCCCCTGCTCAACAATCTTACCCTGGTTCATAACAAAAATTCGGTCTGCCATTTTACGAACAATCCCAAGATCATGAGTGATAAGCAATAAGGCCATGTTAAACTCTTGTTGCAGCTCTTGTAAAAGCGAAAGGATTTGCGCCTGAATGGTCACATCAAGGGCAGTCGTTGGCTCATCTGCAATCAGTAAGTCAGGCTCGCAAGCAAGAGCCATGGCAATCATAACGCGCTGGCGTTGCCCACCAGAGAGCTCATGCGGGTAAGCCTTTAAACGAGCTTCAGCATTTTGAATGCCCACTTTTTTCAAGAGCTCAATGACACGGTTACGAAGTGGCTCACCTTCCATATTTCTATGAATTCTCAGCACTTCTCCCACTTGCCGTTCAATTGAATGCAAAGGATTTAAAGATGTCATTGGTTCTTGAAAGATAATCGAAATCTGATCACCTCTAAGTGCCCTGACATCAGCTTCATCCATCTTTAAGATGTCTTTGCCATCATAAATAATTTCACCGCTCGGATGCGAGGCCGAGCCGGGAAGAAGCCTCATAATAGAGAGAGCTGAGACGGATTTACCAGAACCGGATTCGCCAACAAGCGCTACTGTTTCACCGCGTTTAATATCAAAATTAACACCGTGCACAACAGTTGTATCTTGGTCACCAGAGCGAAATGCTACTGAGAGGTTCTTGACTTCAATCAAGCTTCGAGACGTCTCATAAGTATTATCTTTGGTCATAACACGTCTCCTTCTTATTTAAATGTCTTACGAGGATCGAACGCATCGCGCACCGCCTCACCAATGAAAATCAACAAGCTCAACATGAGAGCAATCACAAAAAAGGCTGTGATAGTGAGCCAGGGCGCTTCAATGTTTTCCTTACCCTGCTTCAACAACTCACCAAGAGACGGGTCTCCTGGCGGTAAACCGAGCCCCAGAAAATCTAGAGACGTTAGCGTCGTTAAAGCGCCAGAAAGAATGAAAGGCATCATTGTAACCGTAGCGACCATCGCATTCGGTAAAAGATGACGATACATAATTTTAACATCGCTTAAGCCCAGAGACCGCGCCGCTTTTACATATTCAAGGTTTCGTGCCCGCAAAAATTCAGCGCGGACAACCCCGACTAATGCCACCCAGCTAAAGATGAGCATAATACCAAGCAGCGTCCAAAACCCGGGGATTAATATCGCCGCTACAATCAGCAAAACAAACAATTGCGGAATGGAAGACCAAAGCTCAATAAAACGTTGAAAAATCAAATCAACCCAGCCCCCAAAATACCCTTGGACCGCACCAGCAGACACGCCAATGATCGAAGAGAAAATAGTGAGTATTAAACCAAAGAGCACCGAAATTCGAAAACCATATAGGACACGTGCTAATACATCGCGGCCATTGTCATCTGTGCCAAGCCAGTGAAAATTACCCATAGTACAATGGGGACTATTCACACCGCCCTCATAAACTTTACACAAATTGGTCCGCTCAAAAGTCCACCAAGGGGCAGAGGGGGCCGCAGTTGGAATGTAATCATTTACTGTCGAATAAGAATATCGAACAAGAGGCCAAAGTGTCCATCCGGGACTTTGCCCTTCAGTTGCTTTTATCGTCGGGTCATCATAACAATCTTCATTGCCACCCGTTCGAATAAGACAAGCCACATCATGTCGGCGATAAATTGCCTCAGTTTCAAACTCGCCGCCAAAAACAGTCTCGGGGTAAAATTTAACCACTGGAAAATAATAAGAACCTTTGTACTGAACCATCAGCGGTTTATCATTGGCGATAAACTCTGAAAACAGTGTCAGGAAAAATAAAAAGGTAAAAATAATCAAGCTCCAAAAGCCACGTTTGTTGGCTTTGAAGTTGGAAAGGCGCCGTGCATTTATGGGCGTCAGGTCCGTTCGGGTCCAAAAAAAGATAATCCGAAATAAAAAACGAAACGGCCAGCAAATGAGCGTCGCAATTCGAGAGGTAATCAATTTCATACTCATATGACTTATACCTCCCGACTTTCAAAGTCGATCCTCGGATCAACGAGTGAATAAATAATATCAGAGATCAAATTCACAAACAGTCCGAGAAGAGAAAAGATATAGAGGTTAGCAAATATTATGGGGTAATCCCGTTGGAAAATAGCCCTGAAAGAAAGCTGCCCAAGCCCATCAAGCGAAAAGATCGTCTCGATTAAAATTGAGCCTGTAAACAAGACGCTTAAAATGGCGGCAGGAAAACCAGCAATAATAATGAGCATGGCATTACGAAACACATGGCCATAAAGCACACTGCGCTCAGGCAATCCTTTAGCCCGTGCTGTCATGACATACTGCTTCTTAATTTCGTCGAGAAACGAATTCTTGGTCAGGAAGGTTGTTGTAGCAAACGCTGAAACGGACATAGCAATAAGTGGCAATGCCAAATGCCAGAAATAGTCGCCAATTTTCTCATACCAACTAAGCTCTTCAAAATTATCTGAAGTTAAGCCCCGCAGCGGGAAGATATTTAAGAAATTATCACTGGCAAAAAGAACGATGAGCAATACAGCAAGCAAAAACCCGGGGATCGCATAACCAACCACAATCACACCACTGGTCCATAAATCAAACTTTGATCCATCACTCACAGCCTTTCTAATACCAAGCGGAATGGAGATGCCATAAGAAAGCAATGTAATCCAAAGACCGAGTGAGATAGAAACCGGCATTTTTTCAATGATCAAATCAACCACAGCTTTGTCTTGAAAATAGCTATTGCCAAAATCAAAGCGCGCATAATTCCAAAGCATCAACATAAAGCGCTCAAGTGGTGGTTTATCAAAACCAAATTGTTTCTCAATTTCTTTGATAAATTCAGGATCAAGTCCCTGAGCACCGCGGTATTTTGAGCTGGCTTGCGAGGCATCACCGGCTTGCGACGCTGGGTTGGCGCCACCAAAGTCACCACTATTGCCACCACCAACTCTGGTCGACGCGTCAACATCAGTGCCAGAGAGTTGCGCAATGACCTGCTCAACAGGGCCACCAGGAGCAAATTGAATAATCACAAATGTAATCGCCATAATCCCAAGAAGTGTTGGAAAAATGAGCAATAGCCGTCTGATAATATAGGCGGTCATATGTCTATGTAGGCTCCCGTACGTGTGATTTTTAAATATATTATTGTTATTAAAATATCTTTCTTATCGAAAAGAATAGATAATGCTACTTAGATTTAAGTATTGCGGCCTTTTCTTTATCAAACCACCATAGATCAATAATTCCCCTATGATAGAGAGGTTTTTTTAGAGGCCGAGAGAATTTATTCCAATATGCCACATTATGCGAATCTTTATACCAATGAGGCATCCAATAAAATTCAGATCGCAACACTCTATCGAGTGCCCGGCAGGCAGTAACTAATTCTTCTCTAGTTGATGAAGATGATATTTTATCAATCAAATGGTCAACCACCGGGTGGTTTATACCAGCCAGATTAAAACTTGCAGCCTGCTTAGCCGCCTTTGAGCCAAAAAAGTTTCGAAGCTCAACCCCTGGGGTCAAGCGCATGGAAAAGCGAGATCCCGTAAGGTCAAAGTCAAAATTCTTCAACCGTTCTTGATATTGTGCTGGGTCAACAAGCCGTAAAGTTGATTCTATACCTAAAGTTTTTAAATTACGAATGATGGGGAGGATTATCCGTGAAAAAGAAGGGCTGAAAGTTAAAAACTCAATCGTTAAAGGCTCTCCAGCCTTGTTTGCCCTCACACCTTTTTTCATTGTATAGCCAGCAGCTTTTAAAAGCCGAGAAGCCCTGCGCAGGTTCTTGCGATCTTGGCCAGTTCCGTTAGTTTTGGGAGATAGTTTGGCTTCTTCAAAAACGCTTTTGTTAAGTTTGTCGCTAAAGGGCGCTAAAAGAGCAAGCTCGCTGGCACTAGGTTTGCCTGTTGCTTTAAACTCAGAGTTTTCAAAATAACTGCTGGTTCTAGTATAAAGATTGTAAAATAAGTTCTTGTTGGTCCACTCAAAATCAAATGCCAAACCAATGGCCTCACGCACACGTATGTCTTTGAATTTCTCACGCCGTGTATTGATGAAAAAGCCTTGCGTCCCTGATGGCGTATCATCTTTTAAAGTGTCAGCAATGACCTTGCCTTTTTTAATGGCGTCAAACTTATATTTGGTCGCCCAATCTTTAGACGTGAACTCTTCTCGAAGGTCAAAAACACCAGCCTTTAAAGCTTCAAATTCGGCGCCGCGATCTTTGAAATATTCATAACGAAGTTCATCAAAATTGAACCGCCCCTTGTTTATTGGAAGGTCTTTTGCCCAATAATCATCTCGTCGCATCAAGCGTACATATCGCCCTTGCTCGAATTTACCAACCCTGTAAGGACCAGAGCCAAGGGGTAAATCAAGGCCAGCCTTTTTAAATGGCACTGTTTTATAAAAATGCTCAGGGATGATAGGAAGCTCAGCAACCCGTTGCGCGAGGTCACGTGTTTGGCTGCCCCTAAAGCGAAAGCGCACGGTTTTGTCATCAATAGCTTCAACCGTGTCCACATCCCTTAGATTGACACGATAACGAGGATGCGCCTTTGATTTAAGCGTTTGAATGGTAAACACAACATCAGACGCTTTCACCCGCACACCATCAGCAAATTTCGCCTCTGGCCTCAAATAAAAGGTAACGCCTTTTTTGTCATTATGAATTTCTGCAGAGCGAGCAATGAGACCATAAACCGCATCAGGTTCATCATAGGCCCGTGCCATCAAGCTATCATAAATATATTCAAGCCCCTGAGCTCTGTCCCCTTTGCGGATAAAAAGATTGAAACTATCAAATGTCACACGCGCTTCAGTTCCAATGAGAGCAATCTTGCCGCCCTTGGGCGCATCAGGGTTGGTATACTCAAGATGTTTAAAATCAGGCTTATACTTTAAAGAACCAAAAGTAGAAAGGCCGTGAGTTCTCTGTGAGGTTTGCTCCTCACTCATCTCAACTGTTTTTTGATCAGCAAGCACAGGCTGGGCATAGAAAACAACCGTTGGTAACAAAAGAGCAACCATTAACAAAACAGGTCTAAAAAATAGAGCGTAAGCTCTATGAACTGTAAATGATTTATTGATTATGATGTTCGCCATAAGAAATCTCATGAGAGCCTCTAATTTAACTCAGCAGATTTCTTGCCGCCAGCTTTGACAAGCTTGGCTTTCTCAGCATCATACCACCAGGTTTGTACATACCCGATTGAGCGTGTTGGTTTGGTTTCCGGTTGTGAAAAACGGTTCCAATAAGCAATGCGCTCAGACGCTGAATACCAGTTCGGCACAACAAAATGGTTGAATAACAGTACCCGATCAAGAGCTTTCGTCACGGTAACAAGCTCATCCCGATTTTTGGCAAAAATGATTTTATCAATCAAAGCATCAATGGCTTTGTTTTTGATACCAATATAATTACGGCTGCCTGGCTTGTCAGCTGAAGCTGAGCCCCAATAGAAGCGTTGCTCGTTTCCAGGACTTTCAGATTGACCAAAGGTAGAGATGATCATGTCGTAATCAAAGGTCTCAAGTCGTTTTTGATATTGCGGGCTATCAACCAGGCGAATTGAGGTTTTAATTCCAAGTTGATTTAAGTTGGCCACGTATCCTGCAAGCACCCTTTGAAATGCTGGAGAGATAATCAAAAATTCAATATCAAGTGTTTCTCCAGCTTTGTTTCTCAGGACGTTGGTTTTCTTTTGAGACTGAAGTCCAAGTTTAATCATCCAAGAACAAACAAACCCGCAATTCTTATCATTCACTGTTTCTGAGCGAATGGTCCACCCAGCTTGTTCAAGCAGTTTGCGAGCCTCACGTAATTGTTTTCTGGTGCCTTTATTTCCATCATGCACAAAAGGTTTGTATTCTTTGGCCAAAGCTATGGCCGGGATGCCGTCTTTTAGCGGTTCTAGAAAGGCAAGCTCTTCAGGGCTAGGTTTGCCAGAACTAGCGAGCACAGAGTTTTGGAAATAACTAGCGGTTCGTTTGTATTGGTTGTAAAATAAATTTTTTGAGGCCCACTCAAAATTAAAGGCACGAGAAATTGCTTCCCTCACACGAATATCCGTGAATTTTTCGCGTCTAAGATTGAAAACAAACCCTTGCATCCCTTGCGGATTTTTTAGAACATAATCATTATTTTTAATGACCTGGCCTGTTTTTAGAGCTTTGAATTCATAGTTCCGCGCCCAGTTTACTGAAGAAGTTTCATTGTAAAAATCAAAAGCATCAGCCTTGAACGCTTCAAAGGCTACAGAGCTATCTCTGAAATATTCAAACTTTAGCTTGTCAAAATTATATTTCCCTTTAGCGGTGAAACTGTCCTTTCCCCAATAATCAGCAACACGTTCCAATACCAAACTGCGACCAGGGCGAACTTTACCTACCTTATAAGGGCCAGAGCTGAGAGGAACTTCCAAAGTTGTTTTGCTTAGGCTGCGAGTTTCACCCTTTTTATTTTTTCCTAACCAATAATGTTTGGGAAGAACGTTAAGCTCTCCAACGATAAAGGGGAGTTCTCGGTTATTTTTCACATCAAAATAGAAGGTCACTTCGTTGGGGCCAGTGATCTCTGAACGAGTGACGTTTTTATAATACTGTCCATAACGAGGGTTTGCCTTTTTAAGCTCAGTCATAGAGAACATAACATCGGCTGCAGTTATTGGCTTGCCATCATGAAATGTTGGGCCTTGGCGTAATTTAAAGGTCACGGAAGAATAATCAGAAGGATAGCTAACCCATTCGCACAAATGACAATATTGCGTTGAACCTTCATCAAGGCTTTGTTCCATTAAACTATCATAGGTGAGTAAAATGCCGCCCGCAGGGCTTCCTTTAATTGTAAATGGATTAAGGCTATCAAAACTACCGGTCACAGGTAAGCGCATCTCGCCGCCCTTAGGGGCATTGGGATTTACATAGTCATAGTGAGGGGAGGTATTTGTATATTTAGGTGTGTCTGTCAATGTCAGTGAAAAATGACGCTTGTTTGCCATTGCGTCTTTTGGAGCAGCCATTTCTTTTGTTTCAGTTGTTTGTTCAACTACAGGCGTTTCTTTTGGCCCTTCTTCCGTTTTGTCTTCTGTTTTTACTCGCGTTTCTAAAGGGGCCTTTTGCTCTACCATTTTCGCCGGAACGACAACGGGTAATTCCTCAGTTTTTGTCATTGTTTCAGTAGATGTTTTAGCGTCTTCAACAGCACTGTCATTATCCATTTGTGCTGGGACAACAATAGGGAGTTTTTCCGTCTTTTGAATGGATTGTTCCTCTGCTGAGGTGTCAGAGGGGTCAGCTAAAAGCGCTGATGAATAAAAAACAGAAAAACCAAAGGAAACAAAAAACAACCCAGAGATCGATAATCTTTTAATCAAAATGCGCACCCTTTATAGATATTATTTATTTTTATTAGCTCTTATCACTTATTTCTTAAAATATGCTAATGAGACTATAGCTGTAAATCCTCAATGGCAACGGCTTAACCCATGTAGAAAGACTATAGTCGCATTTCAAAGCTTCAAACCAGCTCAGATCACAAAATCCTGAACACAGGTGATCAAAAATTCTATAAAAATGAAATAAAACAGTCTTAGCTTTTCACTATGAGCACCAAAAAACATGCCGAAAATGAGACTTCTGACACGTTTTTTATTAAGTTTTGTTAATTTTAACCATGAGGGCAAAAAAAGATCAGCCCGAGCGGAGCTATAGCGCGGTTGTTAGTAGGCAATCTAAAGCGCCAAAAAAGCGCGGTTGCTAGTGGGCAATTGAAGGCACATTAGAAAATGAAACCTAAAGCTCCACAAAAACACGGACAAGCTGGTTGGAGTAAAAAAAGTCAGTTTGGGCAGAATTTCTCTATCCGTCGTAAAGAGAGGTGGATCCCGTATCAAGTACGGGGTGACAACTGAGGAAAAAACTCCCACCCATCAATTCAAAGAAGGAGCACGGCGCCGTCAGGGCCGGGGACATGGCAGCTTGTCGGACGCTGTGTGGGCATCTGAAGCCCAGAAAAGCTGCCCGGTGCCAAGCACCGCCCCCTCGGAAGGGTCCGCTGCAGAGCAGCGCGGTTGCTGGTGGGCAACCTGAAGCGCCACTAAAAAGCAAAACAAAATTTACTTTACGAAGAAGGAGTGACGCCACTTTGGCGTCAGGACATGGCAGCTTGTCTGCCCGGCGCGAGCGCCGCCTCTCGGAGGGCCCGCAGCGAAACTGCGGAATAGCCCGTGAGAGGTATTATGGCAATTTTGCCGGGTTATCGCTTAAGCTTCTTAAGTAAACAATCAAGCTAGCCAATTGTGCGTCTTTACGAATACCTGAAAAAGCCATTTTTGTGCCAGGTAGGAATTTTTTCGGAGATTTTAAGAAGGCTGCAAGAGCGTCATAGTCCCATTTGCCACCCTTTTCTTTAAGAGCACTAGAGTAAGCATAACCAGCAGCACCACCTAAGTCACGATTAACAATTTCATAAAGAGCAGGACCAACTTTATTTTTGCCCCCCTTTTCAAATGTGTGGCAAGCCTTACATTTCTTGGCAACTTTAGCACCAAGGTCAGTGCTGGCAGAAGCAAGGAGAGGTTTGATGTCTAGAGCTTTAGGGGCTTCTGTCTTCTTTTCCTTTTTGTCAGCATCGCCGCCTTCGACTTCAATAGCGTAAGCCGTCTTCTTTTCCTGTCCGTCACCATGGCCGTCTGCGTAAATTTCCATGAAGGTCTGCCCGCCAACAATAACGAGTGCAGCAGCCAACACCCAGCCCATAATTTTGTTTAATTCAAATGCATTCATGAAAGCAGTATCCTTTAGAAACAGGTCTTGTAAAATTCAATCTTAAGATTGATAGAGTTCATTATTTGTGCAAACTAGCCTTGTCTGTTTGTCCAATCAACCAGTGAAAACAGATTTTCTCAGGTAAATTTGAAAAAAAGTGTCGATAATTAGGCCTTTTAGACGACTTTTGGAGTTTCCAACATTATGGATGTGGCGAATAACACGAATCTCATCTTAATACCAGCCCGCATGCAGGCAACCAGATTACCCGGCAAGCCAATGAAGGATATTGCTGGTGAGCCAATGATTGTTCATGTCTGGCGCAGAGCCTGTGAAGCGGATTGTGGACCCGTAGTCGTGGCAACAGATGATGAAAGCATCGCTGAGGTTATCCAGAATGTAGGTGGTAAGGCAGTTTTAACCCGTAGCGATCATCCAAGCGGCTCAGACAGAATTTGCGAAGCCTTACACAAATATGATCCGGAAAAGAAGTTTAACACGATCATAAATTTGCAAGGGGATTTACCCGTATTAGACCCTGAAGTCGTGCGTCAATGTGCAGCTCTTTTAGAAGATGAAGATGTGGACATCTCTACTCTAGCTGCTGAAATCGTTGACGAGACTGAACAAACGAACCCGAATGTCGTGAAAATGGTGGGAACTGAGATCGAGCAACACCATCACAGAGCCCTCTATTTCACAAGAGCAACAGCTCCCCATGGCGACGGCCCTTATTATCATCACATTGGAATTTATGGCTATAAGCGTGCGAGTTTAGAAGCCTTTATCAAATTGCCCCCTTCACAGCTAGAGCTGAGAGAAAAGCTAGAGCAATTAAGGGCTTTAGAAGCAGGAATGAGGATTGATGTTGCAATCGTCAAAACGCACCCATTAGGAGTGGATACACAAGAAGATCTTGATAAAGCTCGCGCCTTGCTCCAATCATCTTAGAATAATTAATCGAACTTCACGTCTCTTAATGTTGGAAGCCCGTAAGAAAGAAAAATAAAAATGACAAACTCAGAGTTAAAAATCATTTATCAAGGCGAGCCCGGTGCAAACTCTCATTTGGCTTGTAATGATGCTTTTCCTGGCGCTGAGGCCATTCCGTGCCCAACTTTTGATGGGGCATTTGCAGCTGTGAGCAGTGGAGATGTTGATCTCGGCATGATTCCGATTGAAAATTCAGTTGCTGGGCGTGTTGCTGATATCCATCATCTTTTGCCAGAATCAGGGCTTTATGTGATTGGAGAGCATTTTGAGCGCGTGCGCCACCAACTGCTGGTCAACAAAGGCACCAAATTAGAAGATATTAAAACTGTTCACAGTCACACAATGGCGCTGGGGCAATGCCGGAAAGTCATCAAAGAACTAGATGTAATGCCAGTAATCGAAGCTGACACAGCTGGCTCTGCCCGTCTGATAAAAGAAAAAGGCAATAAATCAGAGGCTGCGATTGCCTCTACTCTAGCTGCTGAAATAAATGATTTAGACATTATAAAAAGCAATATTGAGGATGCGGACCATAATACCACAAGATTTCTCATTCTCTCCAAAGAGCCAAATGATGCCCTGCCAGAAGATGGCCCAGTGATGACATCATTCATCTTTAATGTTCGAAATGTACCTGCAGCCCTCTACAAAGCGCTGGGTGGTTTTGCCACAAACAGCGTGAATATGACAAAATTAGAGAGTTATCAGCTTGAAGGTACGTTCAATGCAACCATGTTTTATGCCGACATTGAGGGACATCCAGCAACCAAGAATGTACAGTTAGCCCTTGAAGAATTGAGCTTTTTCTCATCTCAGGTAAGGATCTTGGGAACCTACAAAGCACATGACTATCGGCTACAAAAAGGGCGCTTAACTTAAAAATTGAGAATTTTGATCAAAAGTGCTTGCATTTTAAATAAAGAATGTGGAAAATATGCGCTGGGAGGTTGGCGGTGGACGAGTCCTTCGCCAACCGGGTCAGGTCCGGAAGGAAGCAGCCCTAACGATTCGGAATCGGGTTGCCGTCCAACCTCCTTTTAAATCTTATGATTTTTGCGGCCCTCATTTTTTGATGATTATTTTTCTTGTTGCTTGTAAGAGTGGCTAGCAAGTTTCACACAGCCAACACATATTGTTTTCTGAGACATTTTGCATTTTATGGCATTTTACATTTAAAATGTTGAAGAGAGGCAATAAACAGTGCTGCTCTTAGTCAGACCGCGCTATATGGTTAAACAAAGTGTTGGTACAAAATGGTGGATCAAATGGCGGAAAATAAAGATAAAACTTCAGAAAAAAAGCCATCAAAAGCCCAAAAAAACTCTAAGTCTGCCACTAAATCTAAAAAATCAGATCAAGGCACAGCGCAAGATCCATATCTCGTGCTTGCTCGCAAATATCGCCCGGCTGATTTTTCAGACCTCATCGGCCAGGAACCAATGGTGCAAACCTTGCGCAATGCGTTTGAAAGCAATCGCATCGCCCAGGGTTTCATGCTCTCTGGTGTGAGGGGGGTTGGTAAAACAACCACGGCGCGAATACTCGCCCGTGCCTTAAATTTCGAAACTGAGACGATCAACTCACCCACCATCGATATGACTGAAGAGGGCACTCATTGCCCCGCCATTATGGCAGGGTCTCACGTTGATGTAATGGAAATGGATGCAGCTTCCCACACAGGTATCGATGATATCAGGGAAATCATTGAAGCGGCCAGATATAAGCCGGTTTCGGCCCGTTATAAAGTTTACATCATCGACGAAGTGCACATGCTCTCAAAGTCAGCCTTTAATGGGCTGCTAAAAACGTTAGAAGAGCCGCCAGCCCACGTTAAATTCATTTTTGCAACAACAGAGCTCCGCAAGGTTCCCGTTACAGTTCTTTCCCGTTGTCAGCGCTTTGATTTGCGCCGCATTGATATTCGCGACCTCGAACAGCATTTTGCTAATATTGCTAAAAAAGAAGATGTGAAAATTGATGAAGATGCCATCAGTCTAATTGCAAGAGCCGCTGAAGGCTCTGTACGTGATGGTCTGTCATTGCTTGATCAAGCCTTTGCACGCGCTGATGAAGATTCTATTTCCGCTGATAATATCAGATCAATGTTAGGTCTGGCCGACCAAGCTGAAATTTTAGGCCTGTTAGGCTCAATATTCGCTGGCAACGCTCCAGAGGCTTTAAACGAATTTCGCAGGTTTTACGATAATGGTGGCGACCCGCAGCAAATCATCTCCGATATGGCTGAAGCGGTACACATTGTTACCCGAACAAAAGCTTTAAGTAGCGGTAAGGCCAGTTCAGAAGACAAGCAAGTCGGTAATGATGATTTACCAGAAGCCGCTAAAGCTCAAATCATTGACATGGCTGGTAAATTATCAATGGCTGTCTTGAGCCGAGGCTGGCAAACTCTGCTGAAAGGTTATGAAGAAATAGGCAAAGCACCCAACCAGGTGAGCGCAGCTGAGATGATCATTATGCGTCTGCTTTATATGAGCGACTTGCCATCTCCAGGTGATGTTATAGCCGCTTTACGAAAAGCTCAGGATGGACCTGTTTTGGGCTCGAATGGTAGCCCAAATGCTGGTCAGGGTGGCCAACCAAGCCCAGATGGAGCAACAGCTTCTTCCATTGATGGTGGTGCCGGAGTACATACATTAACACCTTCAACAAACATGTCGCGTTCGGTCAATGGCCCAGATATGCATTTGGATGCTGCGCCTCAAGCTGAACAAATAAGCTCGCCTCACGCAGAAAACAATCAATTACCAACGTTGGAAACTTTTGCAGATGTATTGGAGCTCATCGGTGAAAAAAGGGATGTAAAGCTCAAGCTACAGTTAGAAGAATATGCCGAGCTCGTACGGTTCGCACCAGGCAGCATTGAATTACACCTGTTAGACGGGGCAACTGATGGCTTAGCCGGAGACCTCACAAACAAACTGTCTCGTTGGACAGGCGCTCGCTGGATGGTGGCTCTTTCTCATGAGCGCGGAGAACAAACTATTGGCAGCCAAAGACGGGTAAAAGAACAAAAAGAACTTGAGCAAATACAATCTCACCCTTCAGTTCAGGGTGTCATACAAAACTTCCCCGGCGCAGAAATTGTATCAATCAAACCAATGAAATCTGAAGACGAACAGAACTAATCACATTTAAATTAAAAGGAGCCCGGAAACTCGGGAGGATGCACATGTTTGACATCATGAAAAAAGCCAAAGAGCTACAAACCAAAGTGGCTGAAATACAAGAAGAATTAGCAAATACCGACATTGAAGGCGTAAGCGGCGCTGGCATGGTTAAAGTCACCTTAAATGGCAAAGGCGACATGAAAGGTCTCGCAATTGACCCAAGCATGCTGAAAGAAGACGAAGCTGATATTTTAGAAGATTTAATTATCGCAGCCCACAAAGATGCGCGCGTCAAAGTTGAAGAATTCTCAGCAGAAAAAATGAAAGAAGCAACAGGAGACCTGCCAATTCCTCCAGGAATGAACTTGTTTTAAGTAACGCGGTTGCATATTATTTTTACTATTTACAAAAAAGGGAGGCTAGAGTGCGTTGCTTTTTTAGAATTTACGAAACGCTTTCTTTTTGTCTCACGGGCTATTCCGCCGCGAAAAGCGGCGGGCCCTCCGACGGGGCGGCGCTTGCGCTGGGCAGCTCTCGCTGCCATGTCCGTGCTCTGTAGTAGAGCACTCCCTTCTTCGTAATATGAATTGTGAATGTATGTTTTATGAATTCATAAAAACGCAAGCGCTCTGAACCTCCTTTTTTCATTCAAGACTACTCGAAATGGTACGACTCAGTTAAAAGGCCACATGAGGAAATTAAAAAGGTTTAAGTCTCACTCATGTCAAAAAATGTCACTGGACCAGAAATAGCTGAACTCATTCAGCTGATAGGTAAATTACCAGGCCTTGGGCCCCGCTCAGCCAGACGGGCTGCATTGCATCTTTTGCAGAAAAAAGATCAACTGATGCGCCCCTTGGCAAAAGCCATGACAGAGGCCGCTGAAAAAATAGTTGAATGCAGCAATTGCGGTAATATCGACACCATCAGTCCTTGTGCCATTTGCCAGGATGAACGCCGTGACAAGTCCATGATTTGTCTGGTTGAAACGGTCGGGGATTTATGGGCACTCGAGCGAGCAGAAGTGATCAAAGGTCAATATCATGTTTTAGGAGGCACACTGTCTCCCTTAGATGGCGTTGGACCGGATGATTTAAATCTAACAACACTAGTTGAGCGAGCCAATGGTGATGAGATATCTGAAATACTCATCGCGTTAAACGCAACGGTTGAGGGCCAATCAACAGCTCACTACATCACAGATTTATTGGAAGATGCGAACGTAAAAATTTCTCGACTAGCTCACGGCGTCCCCGTTGGTGGCGAGCTAGATTATTTAGATGAAGGCACATTAGCCGCAGCCATCAAATCCCGCAAACAACTATAATCTTTATCGTCTACACAGACTTCCATTTTAGAATACCAGAAATCAAAATTTGGTCATAAAATCTTTACAATTCTAAAAGACTCTAGACCGCTTGAGTCGCAGTTCATAGCTAAGATTTTTTTATAGTATAAGCAGAGTGATGGTTGCTCATTGCAGATGACGCGCCGGTTACTGGTGGGCATCTGAAGTGCAAAAATAGCTTCTGGTGTGTGACAAAGAGCAAGCTATACGATGAAGGAGCTCAGCCCCTTTCGGGCTAAGTGACATGGCGGAGCGACAGTGGAGCCCGGCGCAAGCGCCTCTCGGAGGTCTAAGGGTTCAGCAGCGCGGTTGCTGGTGGGCAACCTGAAGCGCCACTAAAAAAGTAATAGCCGTGAGAGATAACTAAAGGAGCACTAAAAGTTGACGAAGTTTATTGCAATTTCAAACCGCAAAGGCGGCGTGGGCAAAACAACTGTAACAATGATGCTGGCTTACGGCTTTGCTCTTTATGGCAATAAGAAGGTTCTGGTCATTGATCTTGATGCTCAAGCAAGTTCTTCGCTTTGTTTTCTTGGTGCAGAGCGCTGGTTAAAAGCCAAAAGCGATGGCCGCCATGCGGGCGATATGTTCATCAATGCATTTGGTGATGATAAAAATATCGATATATCAAATTTCATTGTTGAAGATGGCGGCGATGTTTTCTTGAGCGGTAGCCAAACCAAACCTCATATTGATGTTATCCCAAGCTCGTCAGATCTTGATGATACAGAACGCGGCATGCTGTATATGATGTCCAATTCCAAACCGACCTTGGAAGAGGTGTTTTTCGAAATAGAGCAAAAGGTAGCCAATATTATCCGCACGGCCAAAGGCAAATACGATGTTGTCTTACTCGATTGCCCACCAGGCCTTTCTTGTGCTGCATGGGGTGGTCTACGCTCAGCTGATTATGCGATTATTCCATATACACCAGACCCAACAGCCGAAGATAATATCCGCTCACTCATGCGCAATATTGCATTAAGAGACATAGAAGCGAAGTTGTGCCCCCTTGCCAACCGGGTAACAAACTCCGGCAGCAACCAACTGGTCATATCTGCAATAGAAGACGAGTTTGGCAGCCTAGGACTGCAAATTCCTTCAAAGCAAGCTTTGGTCAACGCCAACCAATACAACCAAGAGACACTAAGTCCTTACATGAAATTCGGCCCAGCCCGTGTGCTGATTGAGAATTTACATGAAGCCACCCTTCACTGGATACAAAGGATAGCAGCAGAAACCGTGCATGATGGTGATATTGAGGGTGATTATCCTCAAAATAGCTCCTATAATGAAGCCTATAGTGATGACACGCTTGATGAGCAATATGATAATTCACTGGAATCCATTCACGACTTGGACGAAGAGCCATCTTATGAATATAATGGCTAGTCCGGTTGCTAGTGGGCAACCGAAGGACAACTAAAAAAGGCTGGTTTCTAGTAGATAACTGAAGGCGTATTAAACGTGCCGACTACTAGTGGGCATCTGAAGTATCAAAAAAAAACGAGCTATACGAAGAAGGAGTGACACCACTTCGGTGTCAGGACATGGCAGCATCGCTGCCCGGCGCTTAGCGCCGCACCTCGTAGGCCCAAGCTCTTCAGCAGCGCGGTTGCTAGTGGGCAACCTGAAGCGCCACTGAAAAGCATAGCCGTGAGAGAAAAGAAACAGCATCTATGAAAGACAAACCGGCACACGAAATTTTAGCAAAGCTCTTTCAAACCATCGTGAAAGAAGCAGAGACCAACGAAAAATTCGCAAATGAAATGCTCGGTGCATTTTCAGAAAAATTGCCATCAAAAACGGAAGAAAATCCGGTTGAAACTGATAGTGAAGGCAGGCCTGCATCTGTAGCACCAAAGAAACAACCAACCACGAAGCACGCAGCAAAAGATGGCTTCGATATAAAGGCCCACAATCCAATTATCCTATACCGAAAAATGGGCGAAGACTTAATGCGCGTCAAGTTGAACAAAGTCTCAGTCACCAATCTAAAAAAAATCGGCAAGCACTATCAACTTAAACTAAACACCCTCACAAAATCAAAATCCCCCTCAAAGCCTGAACTGATTACAGCGATTATTACCTTTGCGAAAAACTATGATGCACAGAGAAAAGGCGCGGCTGATTAAAAAGTCCATTGTTAAAAACATATTAGATTCCTGGTCAATCTAATTTTTCATCTGAACTTACACACCTTTCTTCATCAATTAACACTTATTCTTCTCAGTATTGCTACCTAATTTCAGTGTCTAAATATTGAGATCATGCTGATTGTATGAAACTATTCTCTTGTAAAACTGAGTGCGAATAGTTCGAGTAACCTCATGAAGAATATATGTAAAATAAAAATCGGATGTGTTTTTCTTCAGTTCTGCGGACTGACCATAGTTTGTTATTTTTTGAATTTTTATTCTTTAGAAGCCAAAGCAGAACCAGCTCAAACAGAACGTACAAGATACAGCGAACTGAAGCAGCAGGCGAATAAGAATACCATCACAATTGTGACGGGCGGTGCCTCCACCACTCAAATACAGTTTGCCACAGATCTAGCGGACGTTCTAAATACTCAAAAATCACAAAATAAAGAGACACAAAGCGTCCGGGTAATTCCTGTAATTGGGGAAGGGGGCAGTCAAAATGCTTTGGATATTCTCTATCTGCGCGGTGTCGATATGGGGATTGTTCAAACAGACGCATTGGCCTATCTGCGGGGGCAAGACCCAGTTTTATATAAAAATATTCAAGAAAAAATTCACTACATTACCAAGTTGTATAATTCTGAATGGCATGTGATCGCGAATAAAAACATAGAAAAACTTTCTGATTTAAAAGGAAAAACAATCAATGTTTCTAAAAAATTTAGCGGCACATATATCGCAAGTAAAACTATATTCGAGCTTCTTGGTATCAAGATCAACTATGTCACTCATGATGATAATATCGCGCTGAAGTTGCTCCAAAATGGAGAGATTGATGCTGTTGCTATCTTAGCTGGTGTCCCGGTAACACAAATACAAAACATCCCTGCTGACAGTGGGTTACATTTTGTTCCCGTAGATTTTTTCTTCCAGCCAGCGCATAAGGTGCCGTTTAAATTTGTCTTAGAGCACTTTTATCTACCCACGAAATTGCAAGCCTCCACCTACCCAAATCTAATTCCAGAAGGCAAAAAAGTCGGCACAATCGCAAGCAGTACAATACTTGCCGTCTACAATTGGCCCAAAGGTTCTGCCCGTCATAGAAAAACAACTAATTTTATAAAGATGTTCTTTAAAAAATTTAATGACTTTAACCACCCAGGCCGTCATCCAAAGTGGGAGGAAGTCAACCTCTCTGCGACACCACCCTTTTGGCAAAGGTACAAGCCGGCCGATGAGCAATTAAAGAAATTATTCAAAAGTAAAACTCGGGTGAAAAATTAGCTTTCTTGGTAACGAACAAAGGAAAAAATAGAGGACAGTTCTATGAATAAAGTTATTCTTTGGGGAATGTTATGCATTTTTTCTATCACACCAGCTATAGCTCAGATAGAGAAATACGGCTCAAAAGATGAAGCTGTGGCTATGGTGAAGCGCGTCAAAACCATGTTTAAAAAGCAAGGCGCGAGGAAAACCTTTAAAGCTGTTACCTCACAAAAATATATGTTTAAGGATAGAGACCTTTACCCATTCATTTATGATATGAAAGGGATTAATGTCGCTCATGGTGTGAAAGAAGTTCTGGTTGGAAAAAATCTCCTGGAGTTAAGGGATGGAGAAAATGTACCGCTTATAAAACTAATGATAAAAGCTGTAAAAAACAAAGGGAACGGCTGGGTTAATTATAAATGGCCCAATCCAGTGACAGGTAATTTAACGTCCAAAAGTGCTTATGTCGAAAAGCTTGGTAAAGATTATTTTGTGGGTGTCGGTGTCTATCGAAATTAGTTATTCATAGTTGGAGCCACTTCCTATAGAGAACTGAAGAGCAATTAATAACCTTCCATTCCTGCAATCATTCTGTAAAACTTCTCCCCTAACCTAGCGCGTTCAATAGGGAGTGAGAAATGACAGAAAAACCAATTAGCCGCTATCCAATACCAGACATCAATGATCTGCCAGACGACATCAAAGAGATGATCGCCAAGGTACAGGAAAAAGCGGGCTTCATTCCGAATATCTTTTTAGCACTCGCCCATCGACCAGCAGAATTGCGCGCTTTTTTTGCCTATCATGATGCGCTGATGGAGAAGGAAAGCGGTCTCTCCAAAGCTGAAATGGAAATGATTGTTGTTGCGACATCAAATGCGAACCAATGTCAATATTGCGTCATTGCTCACGGGGCGGTTTTACGCATCAGAGCGAAAAATTCTTATATAGCTGACCAAGTCGCGATTAATTATCGAAAAGCAGATATTAGCGAGCGGCAAAAAGCCATGCTCGATTTTGCGATGAAAGTCTCCAAAGAAGCCTATGAAGTCTGTGATGAAGATTTCACGACACTTCAGTCTCACGGGTTTTCAGATGAAGACATCTGGGACATCGCTGGCATCACAGCCTTTTTCGGCCTGAGCAATCGCATGGTCAATTTCACATCCATGCGCACAAATAACGAGTTCTACTCTATGGCCAGAGATATAAGTGAGAAATAACATTCTTAAAAACCTTACATGATGATGAAGGAGTGACACCACTTCGGTGTCATGACATGGCAGCAGGTGCTGCCCGGCGCAAGCGCCGCCCTTCGGAGGCCTATGAGCTTCAGCTCATAGAATAGCCGTGAGAAATAAATAAAAGGAGTGACACCACTTCGGTGTCATGACATGGCAGCAGGTGCTGCCCGGCGCAAGCGCCGCCCTTCGGAGGCCTATGAGCTTCAGCTCATAGAATAGCCGTGAGA